>DROE01000030.1 GCA_011322005.1 Devosia sp. | reverse complement strand
TTTCTTGCCGACCTTGTGGTTTCCCTGTCGCTTATTTGTGTGCTCATCGGTGGCTTTGTAAGCAAGTACCGCTTCGTGCGCACCACGAAAAAGGCAGCATGATGGAAGCTCTTGAAATCTTTCTGAGTATAAATTTCTGGGCCGCGGCGCTAAGGATTGCCTCGCCGCTGATATTCGGTGTGCTTGGCGCTCTCATCTGCGAGCGGGCCGGAGTGCTCAACCTGGGAATCGAGGGCATTTTTGTTGCCGGGGCCATGGCCGGCTGGATGGCGGTCTGGCTTGGTGCAGGACTTTGGGGCGGCGTTGCAGTCGCCGCCTTTGCCGGAGCGTTTTTTGGCCTTGTCCACGCAATTTTGACAATTCCCTTGGGACTTTCCCAGCACGTCTCGGGGCTCGGGGTGACCATGCTGGCAACCTCGGCCAGCTATTTCACCTACCGCACCGCGCTGCCCGATGTCTCTTCCCCTCCCCGAATTGTGCCGTTTCAACCGCTGGATATTCCCTTTCTTTCGGATCTGCCCTTTGTTGGCCCGGTACTGTTCCAGCAGACCGCCATGACCTGGCTGGCCATTATTCTGGTCGGCGTGGTCTGGTGGGTCCTCAACCGCACACCCTTGGGGCTGGCTATCCGCGCCGTTGGCGACAATCCGGACGCGGTGGACGCGCAAGGTCTGTCAGTCTACGGGTTGCGTATCGGGGCCGTTGTTGTGGGCTCGTCGCTGATGGCGCTGGGCGGTGCCTTCCTCACCATGTCAGCCTTTGATGCGTTTTTCTTTGGCATGATAAACGGGCGCGGGTGGATTGCCATTGCCCTGGTGATATTTGCCAGCTGGCGGCCGGGCAAGGCCCTGCTTGGCGCACTGCTGTTTGGCGCGTTCGACGCCTTTCAGGTGCGCCTGCAAACCCAGGTCGGGGCATTTGTACCCTCCCAGATATTCCTGATGGCGCCCTATATACTCTCGATAATTGCGCTGGTACTTCTGGCACGCGGCGCCGACTACCCCCGCGCACTGCTCAAACCATGGTTCAAGGGCCAGCGTTAGGAGACCCGGCAATGTTTGACCTGCTCATCAAAAATGCCACCCTGACCGACGGCCGAAACGGCATGGACATCGCCTGCTCTGATGGTGTCATAAAGGCGGTTGAACCTGCAATTTCCGCCGAAGCAAAAACCACAATCGAGGCTGCCGGCCAACTGGTGTCGGCCCCCTTTGTCGACCCCCATTTTCACATGGACGCCACCCTCTCCCTTGGCACCCCGCGCATGAATGTTTCAGGCACCCTGCTGGAGGGCATTGCCCTTTGGGGTGAGTTAAAACCGGTGCAGAGCGTTGATGACATAATCGCAAGGGCGCTCAGATATTGCGACCTGGCGGTTTCCATGGGCATTGGTGCCATCCGCTCCCATGTGGATGTCTGCGATGACGAACTGAAAGGCGTCACCGCCCTGCTTGAGGTGCGCCGGCTCGTTGCCCCCTATCTGGATTTGCAGCTTGTCGCTTTTCCCCAGGACGGGCTGTTCCGCTCCGAAACCGCCGAGAAAAACCTGCTGCGTTCGCTGGATATGGGCGTTGATATTGTCGGCGGCATCCCCCATTTCGAGCGCACCATGGCCGATGGCGCAGCTTCGGTTAAGCGGCTTTGCGAGATCGCAGCGACACGCGGTCTGATGGTTGATATGCATTGCGACGAGAGCGACGACCCCCTCAGCCGCCATGTGGAAACCCTCGCCGCTGAAACCACACGCCTGGGCCTTGAGGGGCGCGTTACCGGCTCCCACCTGACCTCCATGCACTCCATGGACAATTATTACGTGTCCAAGCTCATTGCCCTGATGGCCGAGGCCCGCCTGCACGTGATTGCCAACCCGTTGATAAACATCATGCTTCAGGGCCGCCATGACACCTATCCCAGGCGGCGGGGACAAACGCGGGTCCCCGAACTCCGGGATGCCGGATTAACCGTTGCTTTTGGCGCCGATTGCGTGATGGACCCCTGGTATTCGCTTGGCTGTGCCGACATGCTGGACGTGGCCCATATGGGCCTGCATGTGGGCCAATTGTCATCCCGCGCTGACATGGCGTGGTGTTTTGAAGCGGTGACCGCCAATTCGGCCGCGATAATGGGACTTGAAGGCTATGGGATTGAAACCGGCAACAAGGCCAATTTGGTGCTGTTGCAGGCCAAAGACCCCATCGAGGCCATCCGCCTGCGCGCAACGAGACTGGCGGTTGTCCGCCACGGAGAAGTTATCGCCCGCACCGTGCCAAACCTGAGGGAACTGAACCTGCCCGGCCGCCCCCACCGCCTCGACCCGGCGGACTATGCACCGGGCAACTGAGGAGAGCAGATCTCACGCATCTTAGGAAAGCTCGCCACCATACGGTTGCCTTGCATGACATTAAATAATGATATCCGCACCGTTCAAATCGCCCAGGTCGATACCCTTTATGATTATTTCGGTGCCTTTGTACTTGAAACCGAGCTTATCATTTGAGCCGGATCCGATTTCATAGAACTTGGCGAGCGCTGCCCCCTTGTTTGCGAAATTGAACGCCTTGAGGTCGATTTTGTCCTTGCCGTTGGTAAAGTCGTTGATTGTGTCTTTTCCGTCCTTTTTCTTGAACACAAAGACGTCCTTGCCACTGTTTCCTGTCAGCTTGTCATTGCCCTTGCCACCAGATATTTTATCTTTTCCGCCCTGCCCGAAAAGTTTGTCGTTTCCTTCTCCGCCTTTGAGAATATCTTTGTCGCCGCCGCCATAAAGCTTGTCCATGCCCTCTTCACCGAATAGCTTGTCCTTTCCCGAATTACCCTCAATCCGGTCATCATCAAGACCGCCGAAGATAACATCATTGCCGGCATTGCCCTTGATGACATCAGCAAAAGCCGACCCGACAAGCTCATCATTGTTGGCTGTGCCGCCAATATCGATGCCGGCAATTCGCGGGTCAAATATCTGCCCACGGACCGCGCTGGAAGAACTGTCATCCGGACTAAGGCTGAAATCTGAAAATGACACAACAAACCGACCATCTGAGAGGACTGTGACAACTGCGCTAGACTGGCCATCTGTCGTTGTGGTGTTGACCATAAACTCCGCACCGGACTTGGTTCCATCAGCATTGAAAACCTGCGCCATAACGGCCGTGCCGGAGAAATCGTCAAGTGACTGGCCCGTATAAACCACAACAAAACGACCGTCGTTCAGGGCGGCAATTTCCGGCTCATATTGAGGCCCGATAACTATGGTATTTACCTGAAACTCTGCTCCCGATTTTGTCCCATCGGAGTTGAAAACCTGCCCTCGTATTCCACCTGAAGAAGTATCTGCGCCAATCAGGCTGGAATCGCCAAATACTACCACAAACCGGCCGTTGC
>DROE01000029.1 GCA_011322005.1 Devosia sp. | reverse complement strand
GCCGATGGCCCCATCGACTTTGGCGACAATTCCAGCGATTGGTCCGATGATGGCGAATGCGACGACCCTCGCTTTGCCGGCCCCGGCTCATCGGGTTCTCCGCTTGAGGAAAACCTGATGCGCGACGCTAATGATTGCCGCAGTCTCTACAGATCATCTCAGATCTATCTGAAATAGCGCAACTGTTTCTCAACAAGAAAGGCCGGTGCCCTGCACCGGCCTTTTCCTTTCCGTCTGTAATTTCGTCCTACATGTGGATAGCGCCATCACCACAGGCCATCGCCGCCTCGCGTACCGCTTCGGACATGGTGGGGTGGGCATGGCAGGTGCGCGCCAGATCCTCGGCCGAACCGCCAAATTCCATCAGCACCGCAATTTCGTGGATCATCTCCCCGGCGCCCCGGCCCACAATATGGCCACCCAGAACCCGGTCGGTCTTCGCATCGGCAACAATTTTGACAAATCCTTCTGTGGCCAGCATCGCCTTGGCCCTCCCGTTGGCCGAAAACGGAAACTTCCCGACCTTGTATTCGACACCGGCGTCCTTGAGTTCCTCTTCGGTTTTGCCCACCGTGGCAATTTCGGGGTTGGTGTAAACCACGCCGGGAATGACCCCATAATTCACATGCCCTGCCTGCCCGGCCAGAATTTCAGCAACTGCAACACCCTCATCCTCGGCCTTGTGCGCCAGCATGGGACCTTCAATCACATCGCCAATGGCATATATATTGCTAACGCTGGTTTGATAGGCACCATCGGTTTTGATGCGTCCGCGCGCGTCGGTTTCAACCCCCACGACCTCCAGCCCCAGCCCCTGCGTATAGGGGACGCGCCCGATGGCCACCAGCGTCACATCACATTCAATGGTTTCGCCGTCCCCTCCTGCGGCCGGTTCGACTTTTACTTTCAGGCCCTTGCCGGTTTTTTCAATTTCGGTAACCTTGGTTTCCAGTTTGAAGTCAAAGCCCTGTTTTTTCAACATACGCTGAAACTGCCTGGTCACTTCCATATCCATGCCCGGCAATATGCGGTCGAGAAACTCGACCACGCTGACTTTGGCCCCAAGCCGGCCCCAGACCGAGCCCAGTTCCAGCCCGATAACCCCGGCACCCACCACAACCAGATGCTCGGGCACTTTTTCCAGCGAAAGCGCCCCGGTGGAACTGACAATACGCTTTTCGTCAATATCAATGCCTGCCAGATTAGCGCTGTCCGAACCTGAGGCAATGACAATATTGGCCGTGGCAATGGTTTGCGCATCCCCGTTTTCAGGCGTCACAATCACCTGATTGGCGCTGCCGATCGAGCCGATGCCGGAAAAAACGGAAATTTTGTTTTTCTTGAACAGATAGTCGATACCGGTTGTGTTGGCCTCAACGGTCTTGTCCTTGTGGGCCAGCATCCGATCAAGATTTAACTGCGGCTTGGCAATATCAATGCCCAGCGCCTTGAAATTATGCCCTGCCTCCTCAAACATCTCGCTGGCGTGCAACATTGCTTTTGAAGGAATGCACCCGATATTGAGACAGGTGCCCCCATGGGTGGCCCGTTTTTCCACCACCGCGACCTTGAGCCCCAGTTGCGCCGCCCTGATGGCGCACACATAGCCCCCCGGGCCGGTGCCGATTATCGTCAGGTCAAACTTGTCCGCCATATTTTTTGCCCCTTGCATGATTTGTTTAGTCAACCAGCCTTCTGGTCCCACCTCACTTTTGCGCCACCGCCAGCCTTAACGCCAGTAAAATCAGCGCCAGCCCGGTTATCCTGTTAAACCAGACTCCGGACCGGTAAAATGCTTCTCGCACCCTTGGTGTGGTGAACACAAACGAGACCAACGAAAACCAGACAAAAAGCAATCCCGCCATAGCTCCGATATAAATGACTTTGAATACCGGCAGCGTTTCCGAACTGACCAGGGTTGTGAACAGGGCCAGAAAAAACAGCGCCACTTTCGGATTAAGCAGATTGGTGAAAAAGCCAACGCCAAACGCTGCGAGCCAATCTGATTTTTCACTTTGGGGTTGCGCGATGTCCCCTGGCGGTTCAGGTGGCGGCGCCCGCAGGGCCAAAACCCCCAGCCAGACCAGATAGGCAGCACCGGCCCACTTCAGAGCCGAGAACAAAAACAGCGACTGCGAGATAATCAGCCCCAGCCCGACAAGCGTATAGGCCCCGTGTACCACAATTGCGGAGGCAATCCCGGCGCTGGTGAAAAGGGCCGCACCCCGACCGTTCACGACAGACTGGCGCAACACCATGGCAAAGTCCGGCCCCGGCGAGATGGCACCAAGCCCGAACGCGCCCACAATCGTGATGAACTCGAAGAATGGGAAAGCCAAGTTTCTAGCGTTCCGCCAGTGCCAGCCGCAGACCGAGCCCGCCAAATACCAGCGCCGTTGTGCGGCGCATCCAGCCCATAATCGAAGCGCTACCCAGCATCTTTTGTCCTGCCCATGCGGCAAACACCCCATAGACCACGAAGACGCCAAACGTCATGGCCATGAATATACCCCCCAGAACCAACATCTGTATGAGCGCACCATTTGCCCCGGCGGGCACAAACTGAGGCAAAAATGCCAGGAAGAATATCGAGAGTTTGGGGTTCAGAATGTTTATCAGGAACCCGGTTCGCACAACACCTGCCATCGAACGGCGCACATTGTCATGCCTGAAACTGATGGGTCCCCTTTCCCGCAAGGTCTGGATGGCCAGATAAATCAGATAGGCGGCCCCGGCATATTTCAGCCCCTGAAACAACAGCGCGCTGGTGTGCAAAATCGCCGCCAGCCCCAGCACCGAAGCAACAATATGGGGCACAATGCCAAGCGTGCAGCCAAAAGCTGCAAAGACACCGGCCACCCGGCCCCGCGCCAGACCGGTGGCAATGGTGAAAACCACCCCCGTGCCCGGAATCAGGACAACAATCAAGGCTGTGACGAAAAACTCCGGCGACATTATCCTGTGCGCCCCCCAAGCTTCCTAAAGGTCGAGCACCAGCCGCTGGGGATCCTCAAGGCTTTCTTTCACCCGAACCAGAAACGTCACCGCTTCCTTGCCGTCAACAATCCGGTGGTCATAACTCAGGGCCAGATACATCATCGGGCGGATAACAACTTCTCCGTTAATGGCCATCGGCCGCTGCTGGATTTTGTGCATGCCAAGAATGCCGCTTTGCGGCGCATTAAGTATCGGCGTTGACATCAGCGAACCGTAAACCCCGCCATTGGAGAGGGTGAACGAGCCCCCCTGCATGTCAGCCATGCTCAGCTTGCCATCGCGTGCTGCCCGCCCCAACCGGCCGATTTCAAGTTCGACCTGGGCAATCGACATCTGGTCGGCATCGCGCACAACCGGCACTACCAGCCCTTTGTCGGTGCCAACCGCAACCCCGATATGAGCATAATTCTTGTAGACAATGTCGGTGCCGTCAATCTCGGCATTGACGGACGGAATTTCTTTCAGCGCATGGGTCACCGCCTTGCAGAAGAATCCCATGAACCCCAGCTTCACCCCGTGTTTTTTTTCAAACAGCTCCTTATAGGTTTTGCGCAAGTCCATCACCGGCCCCATGTCCACCTCGTTGAACGTGGTCAGCATGGCGGCGGTGTTTTGTGCGTCCTTGAGCCTGCGGGCGATGGTCTGGCGCAGGCGGGTCATCCTGACCCGCTCCTCGCGTGGGGCATCTTCCACCAAGGAAGGTGCCCTTGGTGCCGAAACCGGAGCTGCTGCAACGGGAGCTGGAGCCGGTGTGGAAGCCGTTTTGCTGACCGCTGCCAGCACGTCTTCTTTCAGGACCTGCCCGCGCTTGCCGCTGCCCGAAACATCCGCCGGGGAAATCTGCTTTTCTTTCATCAGCTTTTGTGCCGCCGGGCTGGCGGGCATTTCGCTGGCTTTGGCCGCAGCCGTCGCTGGCGCTTCTTTTGCGGGTTCAGCAGACGCGCCCTTCGCTGCCCCCTTGGCCGGCGCGCTGACAGTTGTTCCTTCCTTGATGGTGGCGACCAGCGCCCCCACTTCCACATTGTCCCCTTCAATGGCAACGATGGTTTCAATGACCCCTGCTACCGGCGAGGGCACTTCCACGGCCACCTTGTCGGTTTCAAGCTCGACCAGCGGCTCATCAACCGCCACCGCATCGCCAACCTTTTTGAACCATTGACCAATTGTGGCCTCGGTCACGCTTTCGCCCAATGTAGGCACTTTGATTTCAGTGGACATATCTGGGGTCCTTGGGTTTTGGTTTTTCGACAAGTTCAACGTGGGGTCGCCGGCTCCGTGCCCGCTCTATTTTGCAAAAGCCTCATCAAGAAAAATCTCCATCTCGCGAATATGCTTGCGCATCAGTCCGGTAGCGGTTGAAGCTGCCGAGGCGCGCCCCACATAGTGAGGTCTCTCGCCCGAACGCCCAAGCTGGTCCAGAACCCACTCCACATAGGGCTGAATGAAGGCCCAGGCTCCCATGTTCTTGGGTTCCTCCTGACACCAGAAAATCTCCGCATTGCCAAAGCGCGACAATTCACCATGCAGAGCTTTCGCCGGAAACGGATAGAGCTGTTCAAGCCGCATCAGATAAACATCATTTATCCCGCGTTTTTCCCGGTCCTCGAGCAGGTCGAAATAAACCTTGCCCGTGCACATCACCACGCGGCGGATTTTATCGTCCGCCACCAGCTTGATATCGGTCTTGGATACACCCGGGGCTTCCGCATCGTCCCACAACAGGCGGTGGAAACATGAATCCGGCCCCAGTTCCGCCAACCCCGAGGTAGCCTTTTTGTGCCGCAAAAGCGATTTAGGCGTCATCAATATCAGGGGCTTGCGGAAATCTCGGTGCAACTGACGCCGCAGGATATGGAAATAGTTGGCAGGAGTCGTGCAGTTTGCCACCTGCATATTGTCCTCGGCACAAAGCTGCAAGAACCGCTCCAGCCGCGCTGAGGAATGCTCCGGCCCTTGTCCCTCATAACCGTGGGGCAACAGCAGAACCAGACCCGACATGCGGAACCATTTCTGTTCCCCCGAAGAGATGAACTGATCAATGACGACCTGCGCGCCATTGACAAAATCGCCGAACTGACCTTCCCACAGCGTCAGGGTATTGGGCTCGACCAGCGAGTAGCCATATTCAAACCCCAGAACCGCTTCTTCCGACAACATCGAATTGATGACCTCATAGCGCCCCTGATCGGAGGCAATGTGGTTGAGGGGAGTGTAGGGTTCGCCACTATTCTGGTCCAGAATAACCGAATGGCGCTGGGAAAACGTGCCCCGTTCGCAGTCCTGCCCGCTCAGGCGCACCGGGTGGCGCTCGGCAAGCAACGAGCCAAACGCCAGCGCCTCCCCGGTTGCCCAGTCGATACCCTCCTCGTTCTCGATGGCGCTAAGACGGTTTTTCATGAACCGCTGGATGGTGCGATGCGCGGTGAATCCGTCAGGAATGGTGGTCAACGCCTCGCCGATTGCCTTGAGCTTTTCAAGGTCGACGCCGGTGTCCCCGCGCCGCGGCCCGTCCTGCTCGGCGGTTCTGAAATCCTTCCAGGCTCCGTCCAGCCAGTCCGCTTTGCCCGGTTCATAGGCGTTGCCGCTCTCAAACTCGGACTCAAGATGCGCCCGCCAGTCCACCTTCATTTTTGCAAGGTCATCAGCGCTCAGCACCCCCTCGCCGATAAGCTTTTCAGCATAAAGTTCCAGTGTGGTCTTGTGGGCACGAATGCGCTTATACATCAGTGGCTGAGTGAAAGAGGGCTCGTCGCCCTCATTGTGTCCGAAGCGGCGGTAGCAGAACATGTCGATAACCACCGGCTTGCAGAAACGCTGGCGATATTCGATCGCCACCTTGGCCGCAAAAACCACCGCCTCGGGGTCGTCCCCGTTCACATGAAACACCGGCGCCTCAATCATCTTGGCCACATCGGTGGGATAGGGCGAAGAGCGCGAGTGGATGGGTGAGGTGGTAAATCCGATCTGATTATTAATTACAAAATGAACAGAACCGCCCGTCCTGTGTCCCCGAAGGCCCGACAGCCCGAAACTCTCCGCCACAACTCCCTGCCCGGCGAAGGCTGCGTCTCCGTGCAGGAGCAGCGGCAAAACCACCGTTCTATCTGTCTCGGCGGGAGCAACTATTTCCCCTTCAACGGCGCTGTGCTGGTCCTGCTTGGCCCGTGCCTTGCCCAGAACCACCGGATTGACGATTTCCAGATGTGAAGGATTTGCGGTGAGCGACAAATGCACACTGTTGCCGTCGAATTCACGATCCGAGGAGGCACCAAGATGATATTTCACGTCCCCTGAGCCTTCCACATCATCGGATTGGGACGCACCGCCCTTGAACTCGTGAAACAATGCACGATGCGGTTTGCCCATGACCTGGGTCAGAACATTCAGCCGCCCCCGGTGAGGCATTCCCAGAACGATGTCCTGAACCCCCAGTGCCCCGCCATGTTTGATGATCTGTTCCATGGCCGGAATGAGGCTTTCGCCACCATCCAGGCCAAAACGCTTGGTTCCGGTGTATTTCACATCCAGAAACTTCTCAAATCCCTCGGCCTCGACCAGCTTGTTCAATATCGCCTTTTTGCCCTCGGGCGTAAAAGAGATTTCCTTGTGCGGTCCCTCGATGCGCTCCTGCAGCCAGGCCTTGGCCTCCGGGTCCGAAATATGCATGAATTCAATGCCAAGCGTTGAACAATAGGTGCGCCTGAGAATTTCCAGCATCTGGGGGATGGTCGCATATTCCAGCCCCAGATATTTGTCGATGAAGATTTCGCGGGTAAAATCGGCGTCGGTAAACCCGTAGTTTTTGGGGTCCAGTTCGGGAGCCGGCGCCTTTTTTTGAAGTTCCAGAGGGTCCAGGTCGGCATGCAGATGCCCGCGCATGCGATAGGCGCGGATCATCATGATCGCATGGATGGAGTCCCGGGCCGCGCGCATAACCTCTTCAGCACTTGCTGTTGCGCCTTTGGCCTGTGCCTTTGCCACAACGGCTTTGCCCGCTTTTGTCGAAATCTCACCCCAGTCCCCGTCAAGGGCGGATATGGTCTCCCCAACAGGGGATTGCGGCCAGTCGGCCCGGCTCCAGCTTGCGCCTCTGGCTGCCCCCTCGGCGTCACCGGGTGCATCTTCAAGTTGTTCAAAAAAACCGGCCCAGCTTTTATCAACGCTGCTGGGGTCGGCCCGGTACTGCGCGTACAAGTCTTCCATATAGGAGGCATTCCCCCCATAGAGAAACGAGGTGAGTAAGAACTGCTCGTTCTGTTCCTGTCGTGTCATGAATTTGCGGCAGGGCCTCCCCCGCCTTCCCTGTTCCAAGCCCGCAGCGTTGTTCGCCCAACCCACGGCCGTTTTCTAACAGTGTCAGGCTTCCCTTAGCATTTTGTTAATATTGAGTTGCGCGCTTTTTCCACGCCTCGATTCACAAAACTTTCAGCCCGTCTGTCACAAATAGCTAACCCTTGAGCAGTTCGACCAGCACCTCACCGATTTTTGCCGGGGAGCGCGATACCGCAATCCCCGCCGCTTCCATCGCAGCAATCTTGTCTTCAGCACCACCCTTGCCACCGGAAATAACCGCTCCGGCATGGCCCATGGTCCGGCCCGGAGGCGCTGTCAGCCCGGCAATGAACCCCGCCACCGGCTTGGAGCGGCCCCGTTTGGCCTCATCAATGAGAAACTGGGCCGCTTCTTCTTCAGCCGATCCGCCAATTTCCCCGATCATGATCATGGATTTGGTATCATCATCGGCCAGAAAAAGTTCGAGCACGTCGATAAACTCGGTTCCCTTCACCGGATCGCCGCCAATGCCGATGGCCGTGGTCTGCCCCAGACCCTCATTGGTCGTCTGGAACACCGCTTCATAGGTCAGTGTGCCCGAGCGCGACACGATGCCCACCGACCCCTTTTTGAAAATATTGCCCGGCATGATGCCAATCTTGCATTCTTCAGGGGTCAGCACACCCGGGCAGTTGGGCCCCAAAAGCCGCGAGTTGGATTTTTCCAGTCTCGCCTTGACCCTGACCATATCAAGTACCGGAACCCCTTCGGTAATGGCAACGATGAGTTCGATTTCCGCATCAATCGCTTCGATTATGGCCGCCGCCGCACCCGCCGGGGGCACATAAATCACGCTGGCATTGGCTCCGGTTGCCTCGCGCCCCTCGGACACGGTGGCAAAAATCGGCAACTCGGTTCCATCAAGCCCCGAAACCCATTTCTGTCCGCCCTTTTTGGGGTGTGTTCCCCCGACCATCTGCGTGCCGAAATAGGCCAGCGCCTGCTCGGTGTGGAAGGTTCCGGTTTTCCCGGTCAGACCCTGCACCAGCACCTTGGTGTCTTTGTCGACAAGAATGGACATGAAATTCTGAACTCCAATGTGTGGCGTAAAAAAACTTCGCTGGACGGACGCTAGTCGAATTTGCTGATGCGCGTAATCTGGTAAACAAACGTATCAAGGTTCTGGTAGGCGTGAATGAAAGTATCGGGGTTCTCCCCCTCGCTGCGCCAGGCACCGT
>DROE01000028.1 GCA_011322005.1 Devosia sp. | reverse complement strand
AGCTGAAAGTTTTTCTAAAAGCCCTTACGGTGTCCGGCGATATCGAGATCACATCTTCCCTGCTCAGCGAGAGTTCCAGAAACAAACCGGCAAAGGCGGTCAATTCGATTCTGGAGCTGAAAAGGAAATATGAACAGGTGGTGGCCCATCATCCATAGGCAACAGACAATCCGGGCTGAAGATAATCAGGGCTGACATTCCGGGCAAATCATTTGAACGCGTAGTAACAAGGTATGAGCGTATGACGAGTAACTCCAAGGCGAAGGCCTCATCAGACAGGATTCGCAAAATCGAAGGCGGGCTTCGCGGCGCAAGCGGCGGGGCGGCGTCCACCGGGTTCAAGGGGCTGGATCTGGGAACCTCACATCTTGTTCTGGCGACGGTGAAGGACGATCAGGAGCATTATCAAAAAGAGCTGCATGCCTTTGTCTCCATTCCCTATTCCAAGATGACCAAATCCATGCTGGAGCGCGAAAAGATCCAGCACCGGGTACAACGCCCCAATATTATCGCCTTTGGCAACCGGGTTGATGAATTTGCCAATATTCTGGGGGGCTCGACGCGGCGGCCCATGCAGACCGGATTGCTCAACCCCAACGAGCCAAAGAATATCGAGCTTGTCGAACTGGCCCTGCGCTCCTTATGCGGCAAGGCCAAGCCGGGAGAGAAGATCTGTTTCTCGGTCCCCTCCCCGCCAGAGGGCAATGAAAGCATGTTGCTGTTTCACGAAGAATCCGTGCGTAGCGTGCTGGAGGGACTTGGCTACAAGGTGCGCACCATCAATGAAAGTCTTGCCGTGGTGATCGCGGAATTGCAGGATTTTGATTTCACCGGTATCGGGATCAGCTTTGGCGGGGGCATGTGCAATGTCTGCCTGTCTTATCTGGGGCTGCCGGTTGTCACCTTTGCCACCACGCGGGCGGGAGATTATATTGACGAAGCCTCCGCCGCCGTCACCGGTGAAAGCGCCACTACCGTGCGCCTGCGCAAGGAAGACAAGGATTTCGATCTGTTTACCGATGACAATCCGTCCAGCATCGACAGGGCCATGTCCATTTATTACCGTGAGGTCATCCAGACCGTAGCGCTCAGTCTGGAGCGGGTGCTGAACAACACCAAGAATCTGCCGCCCTTCAAGGGACCGGTTCCGATCGTTTTCAGTGGCGGCACCTCGCTGGTTGGCGGTTTTCAAAAGGAGTTGCGCAAGGCCATTCGCAAGACCTCGCTTCCCATCGAGATTTCCGAGATCATCCCGGCCGAGAGCGGCCTGAATGCAACCGCCAGAGGTGCGCTGGTGGCGGCCATGCTGGAAGGTTAGAATCTTTCATGTTCGGTCGGCGCCGGGCCGGTGGTGATTCAACCAAAAGATAATTACTCTGAACTGACGGGATTTTGAATCCACTAGGCCGGGGCCTGCAGTTGCAAGCCCCGGCCTTGTAGATTCATATGCGCCGCATGAGACGTAGGCTTTTTAAGGGCTCGTCGTGCCAAATCGGCGCCGGGCCGACACTGAATCAGAAAAAGCAGGACGTGCTTGTCTTGAGCCTGTTGCGTTCATTTGCATTCACGCGACAGGCTCCAAATCCTTGATTTCGCATGTCCGAGGAGCTCAAAACCGGTACCCACTTTTGAGCGACATGCTCTAATCTTTCTTCAGGCGGATAATTACATCAACCTGCTCGACACTTGTCCCTTCAGGCGGTGTGGGCAAGCCGCTCAGTTCCATCTTGTCCTTGTCGATATCAATAAGCATATCTTCCTTTTCCAGATAGAAATGATGATGCTCCCTGGTATTGGTATCGAAGAAGCTTTTGGTTCCGGTGACATTTACCTCGCGGAGCAAGCCGGCTTCGGTGAATTGATGCAGGGTATTATATACGGTAGCCAGGGAGACATGCTCGGTAACATCGCGGGCTTCCTGGTGCAGGATTTCCGCCGTGACATGACGGTGCTGCCCGGTAAACAACAAATCCCCCAAAGCCAGACGCTGGCGTGTAGGCCGCAGACCGGCCTGACGAATATGACTGGCAATATCCTGTTTCACTGCTAATTCCATTGTGTATACAATCCCGTGTATCTCAAATTGCTATATATGCAGCAATTTGCAAGTTATAAGACTTCTAATGGTACGATTATCCATTGCAGTTTCGCAACTTAAAAGGATTATTCGCTGATGTGGCATATTGTCCCGATCAAACAATTCTTTGCCTCGCCCTGCGCCTGTGATAGGAAGCATTCAGGTGATGTGTTGCGGGGGCGAATCTGTGTCCCGGACCGGCCTTCACCGGAACAATTTTTTAAATACGGAATACGTAATGGCGCAACAAAAATCACAATATGATTATGAAGAACTTCTGTCCTGCGGCCGCGGCGAGCTGTTTGGTCCGGGCAACGCCCAGTTGCCACTGCCGCCCATGCTGATGTTCGACCGGATTACCAGCATCACGGAAACCGGCGGGCCCCATGGCAAGGGGCAGGTTGTGGCCGAGCTTGATGTGAACCCGGAGTTGTGGTTTTTCGCCTGTCACTTCAAGGGCGATCCGGTGATGCCCGGTTGTCTGGGGCTGGATGCGCTGTGGCAGATGCTGGGATTCTTTCTTGGCTGGCTTGGCGAGCCGGGCCGCGGCCGGGCGCTGGGCGTGGGCGAGGTCAAGTTTACCGGCATGGTAACCCCGGATGTGAAAAAGCTTGAATACACCGTTGATGTCAGCCGCCTGATCCGCCGACGGCTCATTTTGGGCTGCGGCGAGGGCACATTGCGGGCTGATGGCGAGGTGATTTACACAACGAAGGATATGCGGGTTGGCCTGTTTCAGGATGACCGGAAATAAGCTGGAAGATCCCCGGAACCTTCTGCAAACATTGCAAACATAAAGAGGTAGTCATGCGGCGTGTTGTCGTTACAGGAATGGGAATTGTTTCAAGCATCGGCAATTCGGTCGATGAGGTCACCGAATCGTTGCGCACGGCCAAATCGGGAATTTCCAGAGCCGAGGAATATGCCAGGCTGGGTTTTCGCAGCCAGGTTTACGGCATGCCGGATCTTGACTGGGAAGAAGCCCTTGACCGGCGCACAAGGCGGTTCATGGGTGCGGGCGCGGCGTGGAACTATATTGCCATGCAACAGGCCATTGCCGATTCGCGGCTTGGTGAGGAGGATATCTCCAATGTGCGCACCGGGCTGATCATGGGTTCGGGCGGGCCCTCCACCCCGGCAATCGTTCAGGCCGCCGATATCACCCGCGAGAAAGGTCCCCGTCGCATTGGCCCGCTGGCCGTGCCAAAGGCCATGAGTTCAACCAATTCGGCAACTCTTGCCACGCCGTTCAAGATCAAGGGGGTGAATTATTCCATCTCCTCGGCCTGCGCCACCTCCAATCATTGTATCGGCAATGCCATGGAGATTATTCAGCTTGGCAAGCAGGATGTGATTTTTGCCGGTGGCGGTGAGGATCTGGCCTGGACCATGTCAAATCTGTTTGACGCCATGGGCGCCATGTCGAGCAAGTTCAACGATACCCCGGCCACCGCAAGCCGGGCCTATGACAGGAACCGGGACGGATTTGTGATTGCCGGCGGGGCCGGTGTTCTGGTTCTGGAAGAGCTGGAACATGCGCTGGCGCGCGGCGCGACCATTTATGGGGAAATGACCGGCTATGGCGCCACATCAGATGGTTATGACATGGTGCAGCCTTCCGGGGAGGGCGCGGTGCGCTGCATGCAAATGGCGCTGGAGACGAGTGATTGCCCGGTTGATTATATCAATCCCCATGGCACTTCGACACCGATCGGGGATTTGCGCGAGATTGAAGCCATCCGCGAGGTATTTGGCGACAAGGTGCCGCCCATCAGCGCCACCAAATCCCTGACCGGGCATTCGCTTGGTGCAACGGGAGTTCAGGAATCCATCTATTCCCTGTTGATGATGAAGGAAGACTTCATTTGTGAATCGGCCCATATCGAGGAGCTTGACCCGGAATTTGCCGATATGCCGATCATACGCGAGCGTGTTGACAATGCCGGGCTGAACTGTGTCATGACCAACAGTTTTGGCTTTGGCGGCACCAATGCCACGCTGATTTTCAAGCGGTTTGCAGGATAAGGACGGGGGTTGAGAGATGAACAGGATTGACTCCCCCTTCCCCACCCCTCTCATGAAGGGAAAGCGCGGCCTCATCATGGGAGTGGCCAATGATCACTCCATCGCCTGGGGTATTGCCCGGGCGCTGGCGGGACAGGGCGCGGAACTGGCCTTTACCTATCAGGGTGAAGCCTTTGGCCGCCGGGTTACACCGCTGGCGGAACAGGCCGGCTCCGATCTGGTGATTTCCTGCGATGTGGAAGATACAGCCAGTGTTGATGTGCTGTTTGAGACCTTGCAGGAAGAATGGGGCGGGCTTGACTT
>DROE01000027.1 GCA_011322005.1 Devosia sp. | reverse complement strand
CCATTTGAGCCCTTGCCAATCAGTGTGGGTCCGTGCCACCATCTGAATTGGTTGGCGCCCTTATCCAGATTCGGTGAAGGGCTTAATAGGGAACACGGTACGGCGTACCCATCAGGGACCAAATCCGTGGCTGCCCCCGCAACTGTGAGTGGTGAGTTTTTTCTCATATTGCCACTGGTGTCTTTGGCACCGGGAAGGCGGGAAGAAGCGACAAAAACACCACAAGCCAGGAGACCTGCCCGCCGGTAACCGGGTGCCTCGCGCACCACCTTTTCAAACCGTCACACGGAGGGTGCTGACATGAATGCTACGACAACCACTCAATCCCTTTCAATTTCCCAAAGGCTTATCGCTGGTTCACTGGCTCTGATAATCGGGGTTTTCCTGATTGCCGGAACCGGTTTTGCGCAAAACATGGCAGTGCACAACGGTGCCCATGACACGCGCCACGCCATCGGCTTTCCCTGCCACTAAGAAATATCAGGAAATTGAAAAATGGAAATGTTCCGGCGAATTTTTTTCGCTGCGGTGCTTGCTGGCGCCGTGGCCGGGCTTGTGGCCTCCGCAATTCAGCAATGGCGAGTTGTGCCGCTCATTCTTGAGGCCGAGCGCTATGAAATAAGCGAAGCCCACGCTATCGACCATGAACAGGATGCCACACCGGCAGCTCCCCATCTGCATGAACTGCCCGAAGGTATGGAACCATGGTCGCCCGCCGACGGGCTTGAGCGCACATTTTACACCGTGCTGGCCACCACGCTTGCCGGGCTTGGCTTTGCCCTGCTCATGGGAGCGGTTTCAACCTTTGCCAGCATTGAAATCACTGCCGAGAACGCTCTTTTCTGGAGCGTGGGCGGGTTTCTTGCTTTCTCCCTGATGCCGGCTATCGGCCTGCCCCCCGACCTGCCCGGCATGGCCGGGGCCGAACTGACCCAGCGCCAGTTCTGGTGGCTGGGCACCGCTTTTGCAACGGGTGCCGCCGCGCTTCTTGTTGCCAAACTGCGCAATTTGGCCGGAGCGGTCATCGCCCTTGTTGTGCTGTTGGCACCGCACATAATCGGAGCGCCCACCCCCCCCGATGTACCCGCGGATGTGCCCGCTCATCTGGCGACAGCCTACGCTGCCAACACCCTGTTTTCCTCGTTCGTTTTCTGGCTGGTTCTTGGTGCAGCCTACGGTTGGATAAACCGCAAACTGCTCGCACAGGAGACATCCCGTGACGGATAAAATCCCCGCAACAGTAGTTACCGGCTTTTTGGGGGCCGGTAAAACCACGCTTGTGCGCCATGTGCTGGCCAACGCCAATGGCCGGCGCATCGCCCTCATCATCAATGAATTTGGTGACGTGGGTGTTGACCGCGAAGTGCTCAGGGGCTGCGGGGACGAGAACTGCGCCGATGAGGATATGATCGAATTGGCCAATGGCTGCATCTGCTGCACGGTGGCCGATGAGTTCATCCCCACCATGCAGGCCCTGTTTGCACGCTCGCCGCGGCCTGATCACATTATCATTGAAACTTCCGGGCTGGCCCTGCCCCAGCCGCTGGTACGGGCCTTTAACTGGCCTCAAATCAAAAGCGAGGTCACCATTGACGGCATTGTCACTCTGGTTGATGCCGCGGCCCTGAGCGAAGGGCGGTTCGCTGCCGATCATGCTGCCCTCGACCGGCAGCGGCTGGCCGACGAGATGCTCGACCATGAGACCCCTCTGGGCGAATTGTTCGAGGACCAGCTGGTGTGCGCCGACCTTGTGGTGGTCAATAAAACCGACCTGATCAGTGCGGAGGAACTGGCGGGGGTTGAGAAGCAGCTTTCCTCGCACCTGCGCGCCGGGACCCGAACTGTAAAAGCGGCCAAAGGTGTTGTCGATATGGCGGTGTTGCTCGGTCTGGGGCTGGCTTCCGAAGATAACCTCACAGGGCGCGAAAGCCACCACGAACTGGAGCATGACGGCACCCTCCACGAGCATGATGACTTTGACAGTTTTTCGCTTGAATTGCCTCCAACTGCGAGCCGCGACGCTCTGCTCGACAGCATTCAACGGACGATCCTAAAACACGATATCCTGCGCCTGAAAGGGTTTGCCGCCATTGCCGGTGCCCCCTCCCGTCTGGCCATTCAGGCAGTGGGTCCGCGCATCAACACATGGTTCGACCGGGAATGGGAAGCGGATGAGGCACGAACAACCTCGCTTGTCGTCATCGGCCAGAACCCGCTCGACAGGGAGGCAATTGAGGCGGGTCTGGGTCCGGCCTGATGCACCTTTTAGCCGCCCAGTCCGGCGCACTTCAACAGGAAGGCGAGGCCATCGACCTGGGCCAGACCCCGGCCAACATAATCTTTGCTTCTGCTGCCGACAGCGAACTCTCGGCTGTGGCCGGAGCCGTGGACCGGGCCGGAACTGGCAATGTCCGGCTGGCCAATGTGCTGACGCTGGCCCACAATATGTCCGTTGACCTCTGGCTTGACCAGACGGTTCGTCGTTCAAAACTGGTGGTGGTCCGCCTGCTTGGGGGAGCCTCCTACTGGTCATACGGCGTTGATGAACTGTGTGCTCTTGCCGCCACCGGAGCTTTCAGGCTGGCGCTTCTTCCCGGCGACGCCAACCCCGACCCGGACCTGCTTCAACGCTCAACCATCACCAAAAACGACTGGCACCACCTGCATGCCCTGTTCACAGCCGGGGGGCCGGACAATTTGGATTTGGCGTTAGCCGCGTTCACCGCGCTGGCCGAAAATCGGCCCGTGCCAGAACAGAAGCCCCGCCCCTTTCCCCGTTTCGGCTGCTGGTGGCCTGAAGAAGGCATGCTCGATTTGGATGCTTTGGCACGAATCCATCAGCGGACCCGACTGACCCGCCCAACTCCTGAACCTGACGCCCCTCGTCCTGAGCCTGCCGAAGGAGAGGGGGAGCGCAATTTCTTCGCCCCCATTCTTTTCTACCGCGCAGCCCTAGAGGGGGCCGGAACTGCGACCCTTGTCGCCCTGGTTGAAAAATTACAGAGCGCCGGGTTGAGCCCGGTTCCGCTGGTTGTTTCAACTCTGAAGGAGGGGCCCTGCATCCGTTTTGTGCAAACAGTATTCAAACAGTTCCCCCCCGAAATCATTCTCAACCTCACCGGTTTTGCCCTCGGGCTTGATGGCATCAAAGAAAAGCAAAATCCCTTTGCCAAAACCGACGGGCCGATAATCCAGCTGGTGCAGGGCGGACGGCCTGAGGAGCTTTGGCAAAGCGATGCGCAAGGGTTAAGCGCAAAAGACCTGGCCATGCAGATTGTGTTGCCTGAAATGGACGGGCGCATCGGTGCCCTGCTTGTCGGTCACAAGACCGAGGCGCTGTGGCACGAGGCCACCCAGTGCAAACTGTCCACATATGCACCCGACAGGAACGGCATTGCCCGCGCCGCCGAACTGACCGCCAACTGGGTGAAGCTGCGCAACACCAGCCCACAGGATCGCCGCGTCGCCATCGTGCTGGCCAACTATCCCATCCGCGACGGGCGCATCGCCAACGGGGTGGGTTATGACGCGCCCCAATCAACCGTTGAAATCCTCAAAGCGCTGGAGGGGGCAGGGTATTGTTTAGCCCCCACCCTGCCTGCCGGCATCCCTCCCCACAAGAGGGAGGGAAACGAAGCGGCCAGCTCTGCGTCCCCCTCCCCTTTGTGGGGAGGGGTCAGGGGTGGGGGGTATGAAGACAGCGCCAACGCCCTCATCGAAGCCTTGCAACAGGGGCCGACCAATGCAAACCCTGAGCGTGGCACGGGGGGCGCTATTCTGCCGATGGCTGAATATCTGGCACTGTTCGCATTGCTGCCCGAAAAAATCCGCAACGAGGTAACCGCCCGCTGGGGAGCGCCACAAAGTGACCCGTTCTGCCGTACCGACGGCTTTCACCTGCCGGTGCTCAAATTTGGCAATGTCGCCATTCTGCTGCAACCGGCCCGCGGTTATGATCGCGACATCGAGGCCTCATACCATGACCCCGATCTGGTGCCCCCCCACGCCTATTTCGCAGCCTATCTCTGGCTCAAACACAGGTTCAACGCCCACGCCCTTGTCCACAACGGCAAGCACGGCAATCTGGAATGGCTGCCCGGGAAAGCTACCGCCTTGGATGAAGCCAGTTATCCGCTGGCCCTCTGGGGCGCGCTGCCCCACCTTTATCCCTTCATTGTCAACGATCCGGGTGAGGGCACCCAGGCCAAACGCCGCACCGGCACGGTGATCATCGACCATCTGGTGCCCCCGCTGACCCGGGCCGAGACCTATGGGCCTCTGAAAGACCTTGAAGCCCTGCTCGACGAATATTATGCCGCCTCGGGCATGGACCGGCGGCGGCTCAGCGCTCTGAAAAAACGCATTCTGGATTTCACCCGCGACGCGGCGCTGGACAAGGACTTGTCCCTGCCTCAGGACGAAGACGAGGCGCTGGGGGAAATCGACAATTTCCTTTGTGAGTTGAAAGAAGCCCAGATTCGCGACGGTCTTCATATCTTTGGCCAGTCTCCCACGGGCGACCTTGAGCGTGATCTTGTCGTGGCGCTCTCCCGGGTGCCGCGCGGCGAGGGCGCGGGGGAGGCTTCGCTGATCCGGGCGCTGGCCGACGATCTCAAGCTGGGGTTCGATCCGCTAAGCGCAAAGCTGGGCGAGAAATGGCGTGGCCCGAAACCTGTCGAACTGGCGAACCTTTCCGATGACCTCTGGCGCAGCAACGGCGACACCATCGAGCGGCTCGAACTGCTGGCAGCAAGTCTGGTGGAGGCTTCGGACTGCCCCAAGAATCTTCCCGCGACCGGCGCCGTGCTGGAAACCATCAAAAAATCCATCCGCCCGGCGCTGGCCGCCTGCGGCCCCAATGAAATCAAAAGCCTGCTTGAAGGGTTGGACGGCAAATTTGTCGCCCCAGGGCCTTCGGGAGCGCCCTCGCGCGGGCGGCTCGACGTGCTGCCCACGGGTCGCAACTTTTATTCGGTTGATAACCGCGCGCTTCCAACACCAACCGCCTGGGAACTGGGGCAAAAGTCAGCGGAAAACCTGCTCAAACGTCATTTTCAGGATCACGGGGTGTGGCTCTCCTCCATTGCCCTTTCGGTCTGGGGCACCGCCAATATGCGCACCGGCGGCGATGATGTGGCCCAGGCGATGGCGCTCATCGGGGTCAGGCCAAAGTGGGACCCGGGCTCGCTTCGGGTCACCGGCTATGAAATCATTCCGCTCAGCAAACTGGGTCGCCCCCGCGTTGATGTCACCCTGCGCATTTCCGGGTTTTTCCGCGATGCCTTCCCCCAACTCATTGTCCTGTTCGACAGGGCCGTTCGAGCCATCGGCGCGCTTGATGAACCCGCCGGCCAGAACCCCATCGCCGCCACCATGCGCACCGATGCGCTGGAATTGATGGAGGGCGGCAAAAGCGAGCATGACGCGGCGCTGAGCGCCGGGCACCGCATCTTCGGCTCCAAACCGGGAGCCTATGGTGCCGGATTGCAGGGGTTGATGGACAGTGGTGATTGGAAAGATAAAGGCGATCTGGCAAAAGCCTTTCTCAACTGGGGGCAATATGCCTATGGCAACAGGGCAAAAGGCATTCCCGAGCGCGCCCGCTTTGCCGCCCGGCTTGGCTCAGTCGAGGCGGTGGTTCACAATCAGGACAATCGTGAGCACGACCTTCTGGATAGCGATGATTATTACCAGTTCGAGGGCGGATTGATCACAACGATACAATCTTTGTCTAGCCGAAAGCCTGCGGCTTATCACAACGACCATTCCCGTCCCGAGCGACCCGTGACCCGCACGCTCGAAGAAGAGATTTCTCACGTCATGCGCTCGCGGGTGGTTAATCCCAAATGGCTCAATGGCGTCATGCGCCACGGTTATAAAGGTGCCTTCGAAATCATAGCCACGCTTGACTATATGTTTGCCTTTGCCGCCACCACCGGAGCGGTGAAAACCCACCATTTCGATCTGGCGTTTAAGGCCTTTGTCGAGGATGAAAAAGTGCAGCAGTTTATCAAACAGAACAACCGCCACGGCTATGACGAATTGATGGCCAGGTTCAACGAAGCCGTTGAACGCGGTCTGTGGACGCCAAAGTCCAATTCTGTCTATGATCTATTGAGCAAGGGAAAATATGATGAGTGAACAGGAGCGATGTCAGGAAAAGTGGCCACCGGTTTTCCGGTTCGACATCGCGACCATCAAAGAATCGGGGAAGCAAATATCATGAGCGAACGCCGCCCAAAAAAAACCGACCTGATGTCCGAAGCTGAGCGCAACGCCTATCACGCCGAAAAGATGGCGAAAAAGAAAGCGGCGCGCGACAAAATTCTTGCCACCAAGACTGAGGAAAGAGGGCTGATCATTGTCCATACCGGCAAGGGCAAGGGCAAATCCACCGCCGCTTTTGGCATGGTGTTCCGGGCTGTCGGCCACGGCTTCAAGGTTGGAATTGTCCAATTCGTCAAGGGCAAATGGGGCACCGGCGAGCGCGATGTGCTCGAAAAGTTCCCTGAGCAGGTGACCATAAAGGCCATGGGCGAGGGGTTCACCTGGGACACCCAGGACCGGGCTCGCGACATTGCCGCGGCCAAGTCCGCATGGGAGACAGCCAAAGCCATGATTGCTGACACCGCCTACAATATGGTGCTGCTCGACGAGCTCAATATCTGCCTGCGTTACGACTATCTGGACATTGCCGAAGTAGTTAAGGTTCTCAAGAACAAACCCAAGGACACCCACGTGATCATCACCGGCCGCAACGCCAAGGACGAGTTGATCGAAATTGCCGATCTGGTTACCGAAATGACCCAGATAAAACACCCGTTTCGTGAAGGCGTAAAAGCCCAGGCGGGCATTGAGTTTTGAGCGCGATTAAAAGCGCCGCCGAACTGGTGGCCGAAGCCAGAGCGGAAATTGAAACCCTCACCGTTGAAAGCGCCCACGCCCTGTTCGGACAAAGGGATGTCTTGTTCGTGGACATCCGCGATGTGCGCGAACTGGAGAGGGAAGGCATCATTCCCGGAGCGCTGCACGCTCCGCGCGGCCTGCTCGAATTCTGGGTCGATCCTGAAAGCATCTATCACCGCAAGGAGTTCTCCTCCGGCAAAAAACTGGTTTTGTTTTGTGCCGCCGGATGGCGCTCGGCGCTCGCTGCCAAGGCGTTGCAGGACATGGGGTTGAACAATGTCTGCGACATGGAAGGGGGCTTTGACGCGTGGAAAAAGTCCGGGGGCGCTACCGGGGGCCAAGGGAAAAAGCCCGGGCCCGATAGCCGTGCTTCAGATATTGTTCAAACCCTGTCACAGCTTGGCCACAAGAGCCGCCTAGCCGAACAGATTGCCTTCGTTTTGGAAATCGACAAGCTCAAGCAGGTGTTCCGCCAGACCCCGCTCATCGACTATTCCCGCAAGGAGAACGACGCCGAGCATTCCTGGCAACTGGCCATGATGGCACTGGTGCTAAGCGAATACGCGCCCCCTGAAATCGAGCATATGCGCGTTCTCAAAATGGTGCTCATTCACGATATTGTCGAAATCGACGCTGG
>DROE01000026.1 GCA_011322005.1 Devosia sp. | reverse complement strand
CAGGGCAATCATGCCAGCCAGCCAGGTGACCACGAAAAACGCCACCACCCCCTCAAGGCTCTTGGTGCCCTCCACGACCGCAAACCGGGCCTGCCCGTATTTTGTGCCCACCAGCGCCGAGGCGGTGTCGGACAGGGTAACCACCAGCAGCGGCAGCACATAAAGGACGGGCGCATCAGTGGAGCGGATAAACAGCAGGCCCACTGACAGCACCAGATAGATTTCGCCATAGGAGTTGCGCTGCACATCGTGCAGAACCGCCCCGATAGAGTTCATGGCGATTTTGCTCTGGCGCATGAGCAGCATGATGGCTGAAGCAATACCAACAAGAATGAGCACCGGAATGGCGCTTGAAAAAATCCAGGGGAAGGTCAGCGCGGCGCCGCCGGTAGCCACATGCACCAGTTTGCGCTGCACTTCAGCGCTCAGTTCATAGCGTTTGCGTAGCAGTCGCACACCGGCCATCAGCCCCAGAATGCCCACGAGCAGGCCAGCCATGATTGCGCCATCGAGCAGCGTGAGGTTCATTTGACCTGCTCCACCACGAAGTCGGAATAAAAGAATGCCTTGTCCATGGCCCTGCCCGACTGTTCAACCTCTGAGAGGGTCTGAATGCGCGAGTTGAAAGCGTCAGGCACCCGCCGGGGCACCATCATGTTCCAGTAGACCAGCCGGGCCTGCGGGTTGGCGGCGTCCAGTATGGAACCATAAACCGCGCTGAAAACCTCCTCGTCCATATATTCAAAAATATCCGAAAGATTGAACCCGTCCGCTTTCTCGCCGGTGGCGACAAAGGCTTCGAGCGAACCGCAGCGTATGTCCAGCCTGCCAAGGCGGGAGCGGATGGTTTCGAAATGCTCCTCGCGCCAGGGCAGAGGCAGGGCTGCACCGTTGGTGCCCTTGAGTATCCAGTGCAGATAGGGGTTCTCCGAAGGGTCCAGGTCAACAGCGGCGTGTTCAATGCGCCGGGCCACATGGTCGGCCAGACTGCCCCTGACGTAGGCGAAAAACGCCGGGTCGCGCCCCAGCCGTCCCATGACAAAGTTGGAAAAGAAGACTTTCAGCAACAAGCGCCAGCGCCAGTTGTTCCAGTCATGCTCGAAAAACGCCCGCCGGGCCGGTCTTTCTTTGGAAACAAATACCTCATTGATGGTGGCCCGGCTCTGGGCCAAAGGCAGCAGGAAGCGGCTAAAGATGCGGAAATAATTCTCGAACCTGCCCACCCCGCCAAGGCCATGCTTTTCAATCTCCTTGCGCCGCACCGCCCAGAATGACTGGTCCTCAGGCTCAAGATCACGGGCAACACGCTCGAGCAGCTCTCCCCGCCGGACAGAGGGTCGCGCCCCCAGCAGTTCGAGCAATTCGGCATGGCTCAAAACCCTGAAGGCGGCAATGCGTATGGAAAGGCAGGCAATCTGGGCCGGGGACAGGTCGATGACCACCACCCGCGCCGGATCCAGCGTCAGCATGGCCAGCGCATTGTCCCCGGCCGAGCAGATGGAGACCAGCGTTTTGGCCCTTTGTTTGCCCAGGGCATGCACCAGAACGTCACCATCCTCCCACAATTGTGCATAGCGGATAGTGTCAAAGCTGGCACGGCCTGCAATCTGGGCCTTACTGCCCCCTGCGTGCTCGTTCACTTGAGCCTCCGCACAACACCCGTAGCCCCATCGACTTCTATGGTTTCTCCATCAACAATCCAGTCC
Organism: Devosia sp.; assembly: GCA_011322005.1. GTDB lineage: Bacteria > Pseudomonadota > Alphaproteobacteria > Rhizobiales > Devosiaceae > DROE01. The sequence goes on along the minus strand of DROE01000026.1, from coordinate 1,310 downwards.
ATGGCCCCTTTGAGGCCAACCACGCACGGGATACCCAGTTCACGGGCGACGATGGCGGAGTGGGAAAGCAGGCTGCCCCGCTCAACGACAATAGCCGAAGCATTGCAGAACAGGGCAATCCAGCCCGGGTCGGTGTGCCGGGCCACAAGAATTTCGCCGCGATTGATGCTTTGTTTGCGCGGGTCGCGCACGATGCGGGCAACGGCCGTGACTTTTCCGGCGCTGCATCCGGTGCCGGTCTGGCTGGTGGCGTCGCCGGGTGTGGCAGGTTTTGCCCCGGCAACTGGCCCGGAGCGGGCGAACGCTGCGCCACGCACAACGATGCGCTCTGCGGGGTCAGGGCGTTTGCCCGCCGCTTGCATCTCCGCCCTGCGCAGACCGGCCAGCGCGCCAATTTCGGCAGAAATGGCAAAACCCTCGATAGTGCCCAGCACTTCCGACACGCTCAGATAATAAATTTCGTCGGCATCCTCAAGCAGCCCATGGGCGAAGAACTGGCTCCCCACCGCACGGAACAGATGCCGGGCCCGGCCAAATATCCGGGTGCGCTCGAAACGCAGATTTTCGCGGTTTTTGACCAGGGTCTTGGCCCAGCCCACAATCAGTCCCGAAACAAAGCGCCTGAGCGGCCTTCCGGCGAACAGCTCGTCCAGTCCGCTTTCCAGAGTGCTGGCCGTCTGCTTGTTCTGTGCCGGGTGCGCTTTTCCCGACGGAGCGAGCGCCGCTGCGGCAATGGCCATATAGAGCGGGGACGGGTCGCGGTTGAGGGGCACGCTCTCCAGTTTGAGTTCCTCGGCGCAGCGGTCGGAGAACTTTTCCAGATAGTTGGCGACCGCCATCTCGAGTACGGGCAACTGGCCAAGATTTCTGCCGTCTCCCCTGGCAAGTTCGGCGCGCAACTCCTCGTGGCCGCTGAGAGTTTCAGCCATCGTGGCAATGCGCCGGGCAGGTTCTGCAGAAATAATATCGCCCTGCCCGATCATGATGTCATTGTGGGTTGCAAGACCCGCCGGTCCGGCCCATTTTTCCAGCAATTTGCGCGACGCGCCAAAGGCCATCATGCACAGGAAATCGTTGACCAGCGGCGCGTCCCAGCGGTCAAGCAGGCTGGCCTCGATGCGCCTGTATTCAGCGGCAAGTTCTGAAAGAGACATCTCCTCAAGTGTACTGGCGGGTTTTTCCAGAGCCGCGTTGAGTCGCCGGTAAAATCCCCTCATCGTGCCCTTGAGCCGAAGGGCCTCAAACAAAAGCCGCGCCCCCACCATGCCGACACGCAGCCATTCCCTGACCAGAGCCAGCCCGACCGGTTT
>DROE01000025.1 GCA_011322005.1 Devosia sp. | reverse complement strand
CCTATATCCTGCTGATGATTTTCCCCATGTACAATGTCATCGAAAGCCTTGACCGCAACCAGATCGAGGCGGCCAGGGATATGGGAGCCTCCTGGTACATGATCCACAAAAGGGTGGTTATTCCCTATGCCAAACCGGGCATTTCCTCGGGCTGCACCATGGTGTTCATGCTCTCGGCCGGGGCGCTGGCAGCGCCGCAAATTCTGGGCGGGCCCTCAAGCCTGTGGTTCACCCAGCTTGTTTATCAGTGGTTCAATGACAATGTGAACTGGCCGCAGGGTTCGGCCTATGCCATGGTGCTTCTGGTGGTCTGTATCGCCATCGTTCTGGGTGTCATGCGGCTGTTCAAGGTCGGTATGGGGGATATTGGCAAATGACAAAACAATCCCCCCTCATTCGCATCGCAATGGCTGTCTATTTTGTGATGTTCTTCACCTATCTGCTCGGTCCGCTGGTTCTGATGAGCATAACCGCGTTCAATTCATCCGAGTTTCCCCGGGTCGCGCCCTGGGATGTCTTCACCTTTGAATGGTTTCGCGTATTGTTCAATGATGATGTGATTCTGTTCGGCCTGCTCAATTCTTTCCGCATTGGCATTTTTACCATTATCCTGTCCGTATCCATGGGGCTTGCCGGTGCTCTTGTCATGACCCAGATCTGGCCAAAACTGCGCGCCACCTATTATACCGTACTGATCGCGCCAATCCTGATCCCCGGCGTTGTTCTCGGCATCTCCACCCTGGTATTCTGGGGGCGCATCAACACCTATCTGGGACTCTCCAGTAACAGTATATTCCAGAACGGCATCTTCCTCACTGTCCTGGGCCAGTCCACATTCATTGCGTCTTATTGCATGCTGGTATTTATTGCCCGCCTGCAACGCTATGATTCAGGGCTTACCGAAGCCGCTCTTGATCTTGGGGCAACCCATCTTCAGGCGTTTCGCAAGATCCAGTTGCCATTCCTGTATCCGGCCATCGGCTCCGCCTCGGTTCTGGCCCTGCTGGCCTCGTTTGAAAACTATAACACCACCACCTTCACTTTCCTCAACTACCCGACCCTGACCATTGCCCTGGCCCAGAAGGTGCGCCTCGGCATCAATCCGTCCATCTCGGCTCTGGCTTTCATCATTGTCTGCCTGACAGTGTTCTTTGCCCTCGTCCATGAAGTGCGCACACGGCGCGCTCAGCTTGCGATTGCCAATGGGGCCCCGGTTGGCGCTGTGCGCGGCGGTTTCCAAATGCCCCGTTTTCTGGCCGCCAACCCCGCCGCCATCATGCTTTCCCTGTTCGTGATCGCCGCAGCGGGGATGGTTGTCTTTGCACAATTCTATGATCCTGAACCGGCCAAGAAAATTCTTCGGGAAAAGAAACAGGCTGAGCAGCAAAAACGGATCAAGGCCGTTCAGGAACGCATGCGTCTTCAGCGCCTTCAACAAAAGATGAAGGGGCCGGATATCTTTGCCCCCAAAAAGGGAACGGGTGCAGGCAAAACGCCCTTTGGCAATGTCTTTGATCCCAATAACCTTAAAGCCGTAGGTGGAAAAGGTTCCAGCCCGGCTCCGGCCCGGCCAAAAACACCTTTTGGCAGCATCTTTGATCCCAACAATCTGAACAAGGTTGGCGGTGCTTCCGGGGACAGGGAGAAGCCGACAAAAGGCAGCTCACCCCAAGGCGCTTTTGGCAATGTCTTTGCCCCGAAAAATCTGGAGCAGGCGGGACCCAAGAAGTAGAGTGCTTCTTTGTTGACTGAACCTGTCCCGGGTCCCGGATCGTGGCCGGCTTGAAGGAATCTCAAGGAATCATGAGCCGTGCCCGGGTGCCTTATACCCGCATGGGCATCAGCACATAAATGGCGGAATCGTCATCACGGTCGAAGACAAGAGCCGGAGCGCCGCTGTCGGCCAGACGGAAGCTGGCATGGCCGCTTTCAATCTGCCCGGTGATATCGGCCAGATAACGGGCATTGAAACCGATATCGAGCGGTTCATCATGATAGGATACGGCAATTTCCTCTGTTGCCGTGCCACTGTCGGGATTATTGACCGTCAACACCAGCTTGTCGGCTGAAAGGCTCAGCTTGACAGCCCGCCCCTTCTCACTGGAAACAGTGGAAACGCGGTCAACCGCTCTGGTGAAGATCGCGCCGTCGAGTTCCAGCTCTTTGGTGTTGTCGGACGGGATCACCCTTGCATAATCCGGGAAGGTGCCGTCAATGAGTTTGGAGGTTAAAACCGTACCATTGATCACGAAGCGGATCTTGGAATCCGACAGGCTGATTTCCACCTGCCCGTCAGGGTCCTCCAGAAGTTTGTGAAGCTCAATTACGCTTTTGCGCGGGACAATAATTCCCGGCATGCCCGCAGCGCCTTGCGGAAGGGGCAAATCCACCCGGGCAAGGCGGTGGCCATCCGTCGCCACGCCGCGCAGGACCGGTCCGTCAGAGGTTTCGGTTTCATGCAGATATATGCCGTTGAGATAATACCGGGTTTCCTCGGTGGAGATGGCAAAGCGGGTCTTTTCTATGAGCTTTTTCAGATCCCGCGCATCAAGTGCAAAACCATGGGTCATTTCCCCCGCGGTCAGATCTGGAAAATCAGCGGCGGGCAGGGACTGAAGCTCAAAATGCGAACGCCCCGAATACAGGGTAAACCGACCCTCGCCCTCATCCTTTGAAAGTTCCACCTGCGCGCCATCGGAGAGCTTGCGAACGATATCATAAAGCAGATGCGCCGGCAGGGTGGTGGCCCCGGGCTGATCTATCTGGATATCGGCGGTCTCAACGATCTGAATGTCCAGATCTGTTGCCGTGAGTTCCAGAACACCATCACCCGCCGCCAGACGCACATTGGAAAGAATCGGAATGGTATTGCGCCGTTCCACCACGCTTTGAACATGATTGAGAGATTTGAGCAACGCGTTGCGTTCGATGGTAAATTTCATATCTGTCCCCATAAAAGGGGAGCATTAT
>DROE01000024.1 GCA_011322005.1 Devosia sp. | reverse complement strand
CCCACACTCCGAAAGGATGATGGTCGCTGCGGCAATGTCCCAGTCCTGAGCGCCGCGCCGCGCCACCGCTCCGTCAAGAACACCGATCGCCACCTGCACCAGCCGATAGGCGAGGGAAGGCAGAGTTGGCCCGCGCATATAATCAAGCCCGGCTGCTTCAAGTTCTTTATGCACCGCCTCCGGAGCAGGAATGGTAGGAACAACATCCAGACGGGCGCGCCCGATGAGGGGCGCACCGTTGAGCCTTGCTCCGCCCCCCAGCACTGCCTCATAAAGCTCATCCCGGGCCGGGGCGTAGATGACACCGGCAACCGGCAAACCATCTTCAACAACACCAATGCAGATTGTCCAGCAGTCCTCTCCGCGAATAAACCCGCGGGTGCCATCAATAGGGTCAACGATGAAGGTACGTTTTTTCGAGAGCCGGGCAGCATCGTCCGTGGTTTCTTCGCTCAGCCAGCCATAGTCAGGGCGGGCGGCGGTTAGAGTCTGGCGCAAAAATTCATCAACAAGATAGTCGGCTTCCGTGACGGGGGAGGCATTCTTCTTGGACCAGGATTTGATGTCTCTGCGGAAATGGCCCAGCGCCATGATCCCGCCGGCAACCGCTGCTGAGCGCAGCAGCTCGATATCCAAATTGTGGCTGGCGATCTCTTTTTGCTGCATATGCTTCTTTGGGTCAGGGTCCCGGTCTGGCCCTCATCCGCCGGAGGGGGCCCGCGCTTATATCGGGTACGAAACGCCTTCCTAAGTCAGCCCCGGGCATCTGGCAAGGCGTGCCTGTGGGTTAACTGGCTCTTACATGAGGTGACGGAGTGCTAACCCTTTTCAAAACAAGAAAAATTTAACCCACTTTCTTAAACTGATTTGAGGATGGCTTCGCTAGTTTGCCCTCACCAGAGAGCGCGGAAAAAGATGCTCTCGGAGTTAACAGTGAGGCGATATTATGGAAAATGGTGTGGGGGCGAAGGGCTCAAACGTCCTTATGTTCGGCAAGGCTGAAGGGTTGACCAACCAGCCCATGCGTGCGGCAAATGACGACTTTGCATCCGGTTGCCGGACGAGTGAAACTGTCAAGACAGTGACGTTGCGCAAGAAGCTCGACAAGAGTGGCGTTGAGGTAAAGATCAAGGTGCCGGTTGCCGAATATGTCGGCGTGGCGGTTGCCACCCGCATTTCCGAGGACGGGGTGCTGACCAGTACCATCGAACTGGTGCACGACGATGCGGAACTGAACTATCAGGTCTATGAGGAAACCGGCAACGCCGATGTCGTAGCCGAGTGGCAGAACTGGGGCCGTCAATTGCGCCTGCCCCTGTTTATCCGCGCCGGCGATGGTACCCTGATGCCCTACAGCCAGCAGGTTGGCGGGGTGATGCTGGGACAGAACAACGCCCGCCGCAAGACGCTCAACGAGGCTTCCCGGCGCCCCCGTTTCCTGAACCGGCGCCAGACCGGCATGTCCGTCGTCCGCTAAAACCTGAACTCAATCCATAACGCCGCTGTCAAGGCCAGCCCCACCCAGTGGTTGGCCTTGAAGCGCGCCAGGCAGTTGGTCACGTCGTCCGGTTTGAGCGTTGCCACCTGCCAGACGAGTATGGCGACGGGAACAAGGCTGGCAAGGAGAAACAGATTCCCCGCCCCCGCGGACCAGCCAGCATAGATGAAAAACGCCATCGCTCCCAGATAAAACAGCGCAACTATCGCTCGCGCATGCCTGCCAAACAGGCGGGCGGTTGATTTGATGCCAACAAGCGCATCGTCCTCAACATCCTGCAGCGCGTAAAGCGTGTCATAGCCGATAATCCACAGAACCGATCCCGCATAAAGCAGGTAGGCAGGTTGGTATAGCTGCCCGAACTCGGCGGCCCAACCCATTAGCGCACCCCACGAGAACACCAGCCCCAGGAACAGTTGCGGCCACCAGGTAATGCGTTTCATGAACGGGTAAATGGCAACCAGCCCCAGCGAAGCCACGCCTAGTAATATGGTAAAGGTGTTGAACTGAAGAAGCACCACGAGCCCGACCAGTGCTTGCGCGCCCAGAAACATCAGCGCCTGAAATCTGGTGACCTGACCGCTGGGCAGGGGGCGGGAGCGGGTGCGCGCCACTCGTTCATCTAGTCGCTGATCAACCAGATCATTGAAGGTGCATCCTGCACCGCGCATGGCGACAGCACCAATGAAAAACAGTACCAGCGCGTTGAGGTCAAACCCTGTTGGCGGACGGGCAACACTGGCCAATGCCAGCGACATGGCGCATGGCCAGAACAAAAGCCAGAAACCGATGGGCCGGTCGAGCCGGGCCAGTCGCAGATAGGGCCGGGAAAATTCCGGCGCAATCCGGTCGACCCAGTTGCCACTTTTTGCATCCGCAACCCGGCCCGACCCGGTGTTGTGACTTTTGTCGGATTGCATATGGTGCATCTCCTGGTTTAAGCGTTGGGGCGAACGCTAGCCCCTCACCAAGCGAAGTCAACCCGCCATGCCACGCACCCACAAAAAGCTCCAGCGCCTGTATGTGCCAGACGCCCTTGGGCCTGGAGCATCGGTTTCGCTGGAAAAGGGCCAGGTGAACTATCTGGCCAACGTGCTAAGACGTAAACCGGGCGATGAAGTTATCCTGTTCAACGGGCGACACGGTGCCTGGCTGGCAGAGATTGTTTCACTCAGCCGCAAGTCCATTTCTCTTGAATGTTCCGAGCAGATAGCCCCCCAGCCGGTTCCGGCCGATTTGTGGTATGGCTTTGCACCTCTTAAATCTGCACGCCTTGATTATATGGTGCAAAAGGCCACCGAAATGGGGGTGAGCGCTCTGCAGCCGGTCATCACCCGGTTTACGCAAGGCAAAAGGTTCAAACCCAAGCGCCTGAGCGCCAATATCGTTGAAGCGGCACAACAGTGCGAGGTGCTGGCAGTTCCCACCCTGTTGCCACAAACCTCCCTGCAAACACTATTGGAAAACTGGCAACCCGAGCGCGCACTGATTTTCGCCGATGAGGCAACACCAGCCGCATCACCGCTTGACCGGGTTGCCCCGCTTGCCGACCGGCCGCTCGGCTTGCTGATAGGGCCTGAAGGAGGCTTCAGCAGTGAGGAGCGCGACCTGTTGCGTGCTCAAAACTTTGTGACACCCATCTCCCTTGGACCACGCATCTTACGGGCTGACACCGCAGCGGTTGCGGCTCTGGCTGTAATTCAGTCAAAAACTGGTGACTGGTCCAACCATCGGTAATTTACGATAAAAGCATTGCTTTTGCAAAAAAGCAGGATATGTTCGCCTCGACTGTCGGCCCTTCCGTCGACGTGAAAGCAATGCGTTGAAAGACCTATGGCAGAGCAGACATCAGCTTCCCCCCCCATCGAACACAAAGAAGATATGGTGGAGGTGCTTTCTAGTGGCTGCAAGCCCAAAGCTTACTGGCGCATTGGCACCGAACACGAGAAGTTTGTCTTCTACAAGGATACCCACAAGCCCGTGCCCTACGACGGGACAAACGGCATTAGATCCCTGCTTCGGGCAACGATGACGGCCAACAACTGGACCCCCCTGATGGACGGCGATGCTTTGATAGGCCTAAGGGACCCCAAAGGCGGAGGCGCGATTTCCCTTGAGCCGGGAGGGCAGTTTGAGCTCTCCGGCGCAACCTTGGAAACGGTTCATCAGACCTGTGCAGAAACCGCCGACCACCTCAATCTGCTCAAGAGCATTGCCGATCCCATGGGCATCGGATTTCTGGGGCTGGGTGTTGCGCCCACATGGACGCTGGATGAAATTGGAGCCATGCCCAAAAGCCGCTATTCGATTATGGCCCCCTATATGGAAAAAGTGGGCACGCTGGGCACCTCCATGATGTTTCGCTCGTGCACGGTTCAGGTCAATCTGGACTTTGAGGACGAGGCCGACATGGTCAAGAAAATGCGGGTTTCGCTGGCGCTGCAACCCGTGGCCACCGCCCTGTTTGCCAACTCACCGTTTCTGGAAGGCAAGCCCAACGGATATTTGTCTTTCCGCTCACACATCTGGCGCAACCTTGATGACGACCGAACCGGCATGTTGCCCTTCGTGTTCGAACAGGGCATGGGGTTTGAACGCTACGTGGACTATGCTCTTGATGTGCCAATGTATTTCGTGACGCGCAATGGCAAATATATCAATTGCGCCGGTGAGAGCTTTCGCAGCTTTCTTGAAGGAAAACTGCCCCAGTTGCCCGGTGAAAAACCCAAAATCTCCGACTGGGAAGACCATATCACCACGATATTT
>DROE01000023.1 GCA_011322005.1 Devosia sp. | reverse complement strand
GGCTCATACTGTCAGCGCCGACAAATACCGAAGCGATGAAAACCGCTGATATGACCACGCCGAGGGGGGAAAGTCCGGCCAGCATGGCCACGACAATGCCGGTAAAGCCAAAACCGGGGGAAAGGTCAGAGGTGAGATAGCCCTTGAGGCCCGCAACTTCGCTGACCCCGGCCAGTCCGGCCACGGCGCCCGAAACAATGGCTGCGCCCATCAGTGTGCGTTTGACGCCGATGCCGGCGTGCAGGGCGGCGGCGGCATTTTCTCCCACAGCGCGCAGTTTGAACCCCCAGACGCTTTTTGAGAGCATTATGTGGGAAATTACCGCCACAACCAGCGCCAGAACAAGCCCGGCATGGATGCGCATGCGGTCCAGCAGCCGGGGCAGGGTGGCGTTCTCGACGATCGGTTCGGACTGGGGCCAGCCAAGACTCATGGGGTCTTTAAGAGGGCCTTCGAGCATCATTTGCAAAAAAATCAGAATAATGAAGTTCAACAGCAGCGTGGTAACCACCTCGTCGGCACCAAAACGGTTTTTCAGATAGGCGGGCCCGGCCATCCCGGCGGCCCCCGCCGCCGCCCCGGCAAACAGAACGACAGGCACCAGCACAAAGGCCGGTGCATCAATGGCGCCGGTGCCAACGACCACCGCGGCCATGGCCCCAAGATAGAGCTGTCCCTCCGCGCCGATGTTCCAGAGCTTGGCGCGAAAGGCAAGGGTTGCGGCCAGGCCGGTGAATATCAGCGGTGTGGCCCGGGTCAGCATTTCGGTAAACGAAAATACCGAGCCGAAAACCCCAACACCCATCTGGTAATAGGCCTCGGCGATATTTGCTCCGGCCAGAGCCAGCGGAATGGCGGCAAACGCCAGCGCGACCAGAGCGGAAAGGATGGGGACACCGATGTTCCACAGGCGTGTGGAAGTCTCTCGCGGCTCAATCCGTATCATGCAGCCTCTCCCGCCATCATCATGCCGATGGCCTGTCTGTCGGTGGTGTCGGCGGGGATTATGTGTCCATCATGGATGACCAGAACCCGGTCCGACAGTGCCAGAATTTCATCGAGGTCTTCGGAAATCAGCAAAACTCCCGCGCCCCTGCCGCGGGCCTCGAGCAGTCTGCGGCTGACTTCGTTTGCCGCCCCCAAGTCGAGCCCGCGGGTGGGCTGGTTGGCAAGAATGAGTTTGGGCGCGCATTCAAACACCCGGGCCAGAATAAGTTTCTGGATATTGCCCCCGGAGAGCAACTGGGCCGGGGCTTGGGTTCCGGGGCCGCGCACGTCGTAATCTTTGCTCAGTCGCTCAGCGATTTTGCCAATGGCCTCCGAACGCAGGAAGCCCCTGTTTTGTACGTCGGTATCGGTGAGGCGTTCGATAATGAGGTTTTCAGCAACACTCATGGCTCCGACGACACCATGATGGTGACGGTCTTCGGGGATGCGCCCGATGCCTGCCTTGACAAAAGCGGCCGGGCTGAAGCGGGTGATGATGTTTTCCGCCAGGCTGAGGCTGCCCGCATCGGGAACAACCAGCCCGGAAACCAGCATGGCCAGAGCGTTCTGGCCATTGCCCGAAACCCCGGCTATGCCGACAATCTCGTGAGCGTTTATGCTAAGGTCAACGTCGTGCAGGGAAGTGCGGGCACTTTTTCCGGTGACCCTGATACCGTTCAAGTGCAGAACCGGATTTCCGGGGGCCAGCTTTTCCTTTTTTGTAACGGGGGTATCCTCGCCCACCATCATGCGGGCGATGGAGCGCTGGTCGGCATCTCTGGTGGCGATTTCTCCGACCTTTTTGCCGTGACGCAAAACAGCAATGCGGTTGGAAAAAGCCAGCACCTCGCGCAGCTTGTGGGAGATGAAGATAACCGAGAGGCCCTCTTTGGTCATGGCCCCGATATTCTTGAACAATGCGTCGGCTTCCTGGGGCGTCAATACGGCGGTGGGTTCGTCCAGCACCAGAATACGCGCATCGCGATAAAGCGCTTTTAGTAGTTCCACCCGCTGGCGTTCGCCCACCGAAAGCCTGCCCACCAGTTCGTCAAGCGGGGCAACCAGACCGGTGCGCTCCATAATGGCGCTGATCTTGGCGCGCGCCGCCGAAGTGTTGCGCTTCAGGGAAAACAGTTTTTCCGACCCAAGCAGGATGTTGTCCAGCGCGCTCAGGTTTTCGGCCAGGGAAAAATGCTGGTGCACCATGCCGATGCCGGCGGCCAGCGCGGCCTGCGGGTTGCCAAGGGGCAGCGAATGCATGTTCCCTTGCTCGTCGGCAACTTCAACGTTGCCGCTGTCTGGCAGGTAGTGGCCGAACAGCATGTTCATCAGCGTGGTTTTGCCCGCGCCGTTCTCCCCCAGCAGGGCCAGAACCTCGCCGCGGTGCAGTTCTATGCTTACGTCATCAACGGCAACCACGCTGCCAAAGCGTTTTGAGAGGTGGTTGAGCGAAAGAACGAGGTCTTTTTCCATCTGAAGGGGAGGGGAGCCGGTGCGAGACCGGCTCCCGGTCCATTCTAGTCGTCAGACACAGGCTCTTCGTCGTTGATGGTCACCGTGAAACTGCCGTCCAGGATGGCGGCGGTTTTTGCGTTGACCAGTTCAACGGTTTCCGGTGCAATCAGGGAAGTGTCCATCACCAGCGAACCGCCCCCATATTTCATGAAGCTGTATTGCCCGTAATCGTCGGCTTCATAGGTGCCCGCCTTGACGTTTGCAACAGCGGTGTCGATCGTTGCTTCCATGTGCCAGATGGCCGAGGCCAGAATGGTGTTCGGATAGTCAGCGGAAGTGTCGATGACATTGCCGATGGCTTTTACGCCCCGCTCAACCGCTGCGTCCGAAACACCAAAGCGCTCCGCATACATAACGTCGGCCCCGGCGTCCATCATGGCAAAGGCACTTTCCTTGGCCTTGGGGGGGTCGTACCAGCTGTCAATGAAGTTCACGAGGAATTTCACGTCCGGGTTGACTTCGCGCGCACCGTCCATGAAGGCGTTCATCAAACGGTTCACCTCGGGAATGGCGTAACCGCCCACCATGCCGATGACATTGCTTTTGGTGGCAGCGCCGGCAATCAGGCCGGAAAGATAGGCGGGTTCGTGAATGTAGTTGTCAAAGGTGGAAAAGTTTGGTGCCTGAGGCTTGAACGACGAACCCATCAGGAACGCTGTTTCGGGATAGTCGGCGGCAACGGTGCGTGAGGCGCGCTCCAGCCCGAACACTTCGCCCACAATCAGGTCAACGCCCTGTTCGGCATATTCGCGCATGACACGCTCATAGTCGGTGTTGGCAACGTTTTCGGACCATTCATAGTCGATGTCACCGCGCTCCTCAGCGGCAACCAGCGCCAGATGAATGCGGCTGATCCACTGTTGCTCCACGGGCAGCGTATAGATGGCGGCCACCTGAAGGGCCTGGGCAAAAGCGGCGCCACTGGACATGACCAGTCCCAGCGCCGCTACCCCCGCAACAAGTGTCCTGCGGGTCAGTGTGGTGGGAAATTTCATAGTGTGTTCCTCCTGTTTGGTTTTTTTGGATCCTCCGCGCTTATAGTGCACGAGTTTTACCACTTGGTCAAAAAAATCATGTGCAAACCGGATATCCCACCGTTTCTTATCCTGTTATCAGGCCCATTTGCTCCAGTTTGAGGATGACCTGATGGGCACAATTGTCCACATCCTCGTTTTCGGTTTCAAGGCGCAGTTCCGGATTTTCGGGCACTTCATAGGGATCGGAAATGCCGGTGAAGGATTTGATTTTTCCTTCCCGGGCCAGCTTGTAGAGGCCCTTGCGGTCGCGCCGCTCGCACTCCTCTATCGAGGTGGCCACATGCACCTCAAGAAAGGCTCCAAACGCCTCAATTTCCTCGCGCACTGCCTGGCGGGTTTTTGCATATGGGGCGATGGGTGCGCAGATGGCAATACCGCCGTTCTTGGTGATCTCGCTGGCCACATAACCGATACGGCGAATGTTGAGGTCGCGGTGCTCGGGGGAGAAACCCAGCTCCGAGGACAGGTTTTTGCGCACAATATCGCCATCGAGAAGGGTGACCGGGCGGCCCCCCATTTCCATCAGCTTGACCAGCAAGGCATTTGCGATGGTGGATTTCCCCGAGCCGGAAAAGCCGGTGAAGAATACCGAAAAACCCTGTTTGGAGCGCGGCGGACGGGTGCGACGCAGCTCCTTGACCACGTTGGGAAAGCTGAACCAGTCGGGGATTTCCAGTCCCTCGGTCAGGCGACGGCGCAGTTCCGTGCCCGAGATATTGAGAACGGTTACACCCTCTTCAACCTCGTCCGCGGGCTCATACTGGGCCCGCTCGCGCACATAGACCATGTGCTTGAAGGGCACCATCTCGATACCCATTTCGTGCTGGTGTTCGCGGAACAGGTCCTGGGCGTCATAGGGGCCGTAAAAGTCCTCACCCTGGCTGTTCTTGCCCGGCCCTGCGTGGTCGCGGCCGACGATGAAGTGGGTGCAGCCATGGTTTTTGCGTATCAATCCGTGCCAGACGGCCTCGCGCGGTCCGCCCATGCGCATGGCAAGGTTCAGCAGGCTCATGGCCGTGGTCGAGGATGGGTATTGGTCAAGCACCGCCTCATAGCACCTGACCCGGGTGAAGTGGTCAATATCACCGGGTTTGGTCAGGCCGACGACCGGATGGATAAGCAGGTTGGCCTGGGCCTCCTTTGCCGCCCGGAAGGTCAGTTCCTGATGGGCGCGGTGCAGCGGATTGCGCGTCTGGAAGGCGACAACCTTGTTCCAGCCCAGTTTGCGGAAATAGGCCCTTAGTTCGTTGGGTGTGTCGCGCCGGGCGCGAAAGTCATAGTGGACGGGCGGCTGCAATCCGGTGATGGCACCACCCAGATAGGTGTCGCCTGCAACATTATGCAGATAGTTGACCGCCGGGTGTGCGCTGTCGTCACTGCCGAAAACCAGTTCGGCCTCGCGGGTCTTATCGGGCACAAACTTGTCCGAGACCGAAAGGATGGCCAGAATTACCCCTTCGGGATCTCTCAAGGCGATATCCTGGCCGACCTCTATGGTATTGGCAAACTCATCGGACACATCCAGAGTAATCGGCATGGGCCCCAACGTGCCGTCGGCAAGCCGCATGTTTTTGACCACGCTGTCGTAATCCTCTTCTCCCAG
>DROE01000022.1 GCA_011322005.1 Devosia sp. | reverse complement strand
CAATTGTCTGAGTATTATCTATTGGACCGGCCCTTTTTGCGAGGGCCGGTTTTTCGTTGCCATCTGAAGTTTTACGGGTGTGAAGTCTGGCGTCCTGCTCTTTTTGCAGATAGACTCATGAGATGGATGAGCAGGTGCCAGAAATGACAAAAACCGCGCTGCCGCTGGTCGACGGTTTCGGGCGGCAGGTCACCTACCTTCGGGTTTCGGTCACCGATCGATGTGATTTCCGCTGCACATATTGCATGTCGGAAAACATGAAGTTTTTGCCAAAGAAGGATGTTCTGAGTTTTGAGGAGCTCAACGTCCTGATTGATGCCTTCGTTGTACGGGGAGTCAAGAAGCTCCGCCTGACAGGGGGAGAACCGCTGGTCCGGCGCGGCATAATGGATCTGATCACACGTATTTCGCGGCACCTTGGGTCGGGTGCGCTGAACGAACTCACACTGACAACCAATGGCAGTCAACTGGCAAAGTTTGCAGGGCGCCTGAAGCAGGCAGGCATCAACCGGATAAACGTGTCACTTGACACCCTGAACGCCGACAAATTCACTGATATTACCCGGCGCGGCAAGCTGGAACAGGTTCTAGACGGCATTAAGGCTGCGGATGATGCGGGGCTGGCCGTCAAGCTGAATATGGTGGCGATGAAGGGGTTTAATGATGCTGAAATCGTTCCGATGGTGGAGTGGGCACATCAAAGGGGATATGACCTGACCCTGATCGAGGAAATGCCGCTTGGGGAAGTGTCCCGTGACCGCGCCGGCGCATTTCTTCCCTTGCGTCAGGTCCGGGACCAACTGGCCGAAACGTTTACCCTTGAGAAAATTGCCCACGCCACCGGAGGTCCGGCCCGCTATGTGCGTGTGAGGGAAACCGGAGGGCGCCTGGGTTTCATCACTCCGATGAGTCATAATTTCTGCGAAAGCTGCAACCGAGTGCGGCTGACCTGTACGGGCCAGCTCTATCTGTGTCTGGGGCGGGAGGGGTGCGTGGATTTACGCGCCGCGCTGCGCGACAAGGGTGCCAGAGGCCTTGATGCCGTACTTGATGAGGCAATGATTCTTAAGCCCAAGGGCCATGATTTTGATCCCTTGCGACAGGCACCGGCAGTCGCCCGGCACATGTCCATGACCGGGGGGTGAGGCGGGAGGCGGCTGCTGTCAGGAAAGTTCAAGATAGTCGAGCGGAAGAGCGGTCGTGTACTTTATCTGCTCCATGGCAAAGGATGAACTGACATCGGTCAGGGTGATTTTTCCAATGAGACGACGATAGAAGTCGTCATAGGCGGCGATACTGGGTACCACTACCCTGAGCATATAGTCCACTTCGCCACTCATGCGGTAAAACTCGACCACTTCAGGAAACTGTTCGATAACGCCTGAAAGCTCGCGGAGCCAGGCATCACTGTGCTCGCTGGCGCGGATGGCCACAAATACATTGACCCCGGCATTGACCTTTTGCGCGTCCAGAACAGCCACGCGACGACGTATGACACCATCTTCCTCCATTTTCTGAATGCGGCGCCAGCAAGGGGTAGTGGAAAGACCAACCCGACGTGCAACATCAGCAACCGGCAGCGTGGCGTCCTTCTGAACAAGTGCTAGAATTTTCTTGTCGATTTTGTCGAACGCCACTTCCAGTTCCCGCAATATTTTTCTATTTGACTCCACCATACAGCGTAGACTTAGAAAATTCAACCAAAACAACATATTTGACAAAATATTGTTCCGATTTGCCGTATTGTTATCTGAACAGCCAGCCCAGAAAACCTTCGGGAACCGCCCGATCGGGCTGTGCATCCCGCCAGTCGCGCGGCCTGACAAAGGTCCCTGACCAAAGGCCAGACCTGTCCGCCCTGGCCATGGTCTCTTCAGGGCGGTAGGCTCCGTAGGAAACGGCCATGCCCTCCCGCACCATCTGGGAGCCGACATCGACCCCGCCGATGGTGCATATCGCCAGCAACCGGTTGTATTTGTCGAACCGGGAGCCTTTGCATTCCAAAAGGGAGTTTGCAAGCTTCTCTGCGAGACGGTCTCTTGAAACGCGTCCACAAGGCCAGTCTTCGCCCTCAGGCGTGGTGCAGGTCTGGTCCAGTTCGGGAGCATCAATGCCCCAGAGGCGAACTGCTTGACCTTTGATGCGCACACTGTCTCCATCGGTGGCGTATACGTTGCGCGACTGAAGAATGGTCTGCCCATCGTTCCGGCCAAGGACCAAGAGGGTCGCGACGAAAAAAGAGCCGACCAGGAAAATGGTCAACAGGCGGGAAAACTTTTTCAGGCTCAAACCCCCCGTGAAACTTCATATTAACCACGTTCAATCTAGAATCGGGCTGTGCGTAGCATAGCCCTGTTCGGCTATGGATTGCATTGTGTTTGTGAGTACCCCAGTGTCGCTTGAGCCGGAAAGCCCCTTTGTTGTATCCAGGCCGCCGCATGAGCCCGGCGTGCGACGGCGATCACAGCGCACAGTTTTTGATGCGCGCCAGAAATTGACCTCAACTACTGGCACACGTACTTCATATGATTATGAGTTGCTCAGGGAATATGCAGCCTCGCGCATATCCAGCGCGCTGGCGATGCCAGCTCTCCTGATGGTTCTGGGGACTTTTGCCAGCTTCTGGGTGCCGTTTTATGTTGCATTTTCATGGGCCGGGCTGGTAATCGCGACCAATTTCGGCGTTGTTCTGGTATGCAGGCGCTTCATCAAGGTTGAACAGAAGAAATTTGTCGCCAGCAACTGGACGGCAAGTTTTGTTGCCGCAGAAACAATTTACGGCATCTCATGGGCGACACTGGCACTATTTAACCTGGCATCAGGTGATGCTGAATTGCACGTGGTGGTTTTTGCCATGATGTTGTTCGGGGTCGCTGCCAACGCACTTACCAGCCGCACATTCCCTGTCGCAACTCTGATGAGCACACTGCCGGCGACATTGACGGTCGGCATAAATCTGGCGGTTACCGGCAGCACGCTCTCTATTGCCCTGGCAGCGATCGCGGGCGGTGCACAGTTCTTTTTTCTTTACCTGTCCCGTCAGACCCAAAATATCGAACTGGCATCCTTTGCCCTGCAATCGGAAAAGGATGCGTTGATCCTTGACCTGGAGGATGCACGCCAGAGTTCTGATCTGGCCAGAAATGAAGCGGAGCAGGCCAACATTGCCAAGTCTCGTTTTCTGGCAACAATGAGCCACGAGCTCAGAACCCCGCTCAATGCCATCATCGGCTTTTCAGAAGTCCTCAAGTCGGAGTTGCTAGGGCCTCACGCGATACCTCAATATAAGGAATATGCGGGAGATATTCACTCAAGCGGCCAGCATCTTCTCAATCTCATCAATGAATTGCTGGACCTTTCACGCATCGAGGCGGGAAAATATGTTCTGAACGAGGAAGTCATCAGCCTGCGCAACATTGCCGATGACAGTTTGCGCATGATGCAGATTCGCGCCAGTACCAAGGGTGTGGAATTGCTGGTGGAAATTGAGGACGACCTGCCCAAAATATGGGGCGATGAGCGCTCCATCCGGCAGGTGGTGCTCAACCTGCTGACCAATGCCATAAAGTTCACACCCCAGGGTGGACAGATCCTACTCACCATCGCCCAGAGTGCCGACGGAGGTCAGCTCATTTCCGTCAAAGACAACGGGCCAGGCATTCCCGAGGATGAAATTGCAACCGTGCTCTCCTCATTTGGTCAAGGCTCGCTGGCCCAGAAAACCGCTGAGCAGGGCGCAGGTCTCGGCCTGCCGATCGTGCAAAAAATCATGGAGCTGCATCAGGGGCGCTTTGACCTGTATTCCAAGCTGAGGTTCGGCACAGAAGCGATTGCCACTTTCCCCCGGGCCCGGGTGATGGGCGCGCTGGCTCCGGTTGTGGAAGACCCGGACAAGTTGCAGATATTCTGATGTTCGGGCGCACGCCGTGATGCGGCCCTAGACAGATCTGGTGCTGACCGCGGCCTCTTCAAATGTCGCCATGTTCTGATGCAGATGCAGGGCTGTCTTAATCAACACGGCGCCGAGGGCCGCGCCGCTCCCCTCCCCCAGGCGCATCCCCAAATCCAGCAACCCGCGTTTGTTCATATGCTTCAGCGCCTTGATATGAGCGCTCTCGGCAGAAACATGAGCGAACAGGCAATGCTCGAGCGTTGCGGGATTTATAGCATAGGCTACCGCTGCTGCTGCCGTCGCAACAAAGCCGTCGACGACAACTGGAATTCTATGGTGACGTGCTGCAATAATTGCTCCCAGCATCGCAGCAAATTCACGCCCGCCAAGACGGGACAAGACCTTGAAGGGGTGGCCAAGCTCGCCCTTGTGTAGAGCAAGCGCTCTGTTGACAATAATTGCTTTCTGCCGCAGCCCCGCTTCGTCAACACCCGCCCCGGCGCCGACCCAATCCTCTCCGTCTCCGCCAAACAGGGCCGCAAGGATTGCAGCGGCAATCGTGGTGTTGCCGATGCCCATTTCGCCGATGCACAGCAGGTCGGGCTCTCCGGCGATCGCCTCCATGCCATAGGCAATGGTAGCGGCGCAGGCACGCTCGTCCAATGCTTCCTGGACACTGATATCGCCGGTGGGCAGGTCAAGAGCAAGCTCGAACACGCGCAGGTTCAGTCCGTGCAGTTTGGAAATTTGCGATATCGCCGCACCGCCGGCCGAGAAATTTGCCACCATCTGGGCCGTGACTTCCGGGGGGAAGGGCGAAACGCCATTGGCGGTCACACCATGATTGCCGGCAAAGATCGCGACCATGGGATTATTGAGCGTTGGTTCTGGTTTTTCCTGCCAGCGGGCCAAAAACTCGACAAGAAATTCCAGCTGCCCCAGGGAGCCCGCCGGCTTCGTGAGTTTGGCGTCGCGGGCGCGCACCTCATCAACCGCGCTCTGGCTGCCGGAGGGCAACTGGCCCATCAGGGCGCCAAAATCGGCAAACGGCGTGGGCATGTTTTCAACAAATTCTGTCATTCTCTGTATTTCCCTGCTCTTGCGGTCCCGCTAGTACTCCATTCGTGTTAGGTTTTCCCGGTGGGAGCGGATGCGAGCGCAATCTGCCCGACAAAGCGCAGAAAAGGAATCCAAGCAAAGTCGATGGCGGAAAGAAAAGACACCGATGCCCGATATTCAACCGGTCAGGACCCCGTTGGCAACGACAATAATCGGGCTCTGGAGAACAAATTCGGTATTGACCCGCGTTCATTGTCCGCAGACCTTGTCATGGCACTGCGATTCTATTCGCGGCTGCCCACAGGCGCATCACCCCACGAGACACCGGTGCTTGACCGGATGGCACCGGTGCTGCCTCTGGCCAGTGTCCTCATTGGCCTGGCGCCTGTTATCGTCATGGCAGTTGGAATATTTCTGGGACTGCCGGCACTTTTGAGCGCATGCCTGGGGGTGGGGGCGCAGGTTGCCGCTACCGGGGCGATGGCAGAGGACGCCAGTGCCGACAGTGCCGATGGATTGTGGGGCGGGTCCGACGTGGAAAAACGCCTAACGATCATGAAGGACCCAAGGCATGGCACCTATGGTGTGTTGGCGCTTGTTCTGCTAATTGCGATACGCCTGTCGGCATTGAGTGCATTGATGCTCTGGTCGGGCCTTGGTGCTGCCTTGCTGTGGCTGGCGGCGCAGATGGTGGCAAGGCAGGGCGCCTTGTGGCTGGTTCTGGCTTTGCCGCCAGCGCGTAGCGACGGCTTGGCGCAGGCGGCGGGAACTTTGTCGCCCGTATCTTTTGCTGCGGGAGGGGCAATCGCGGGTCTCCTGTTTTTTGTGTTCTCCGGCGCGTTAATCGGAGTTGCCGGGATGACGCTGACATTGATCGCTCTGGGTTTGACAGTATGGGGATGGAGCCGCCTGTGCCGTTCGCGTGTGGGTGGATTTACCGGGGATTTGATCGGAGCTTTGCAGGCTTTGCTTGAAATTGCCGCATTGAGTTCCTTTATTCTATTCATCTAGGTCACGGCCTCATAAACAGGATCGAACACGCGCTTGAAACCGCAAGAATATGCAAGGAAAAGAGCGGAATGCGTGTATATACACCCTTGAGACCTTTTCCGCACGCCGGATTGAAGCGGTTTCAGCGTCCAAAGGGATGTGGCCAATTTGCCCGCCTGATGCGTTGCAAGCATTT
>DROE01000021.1 GCA_011322005.1 Devosia sp. | reverse complement strand
CGGGCCATGTTGGGTTTGGTCACCCGGATCCGTTTGCCGCTCTCAAGCATCACCTGATAGATGGACAGGTTACCCAGATAACCCACCTCTTCAACCATGCCGCTGGTTATGTTTTTTGCGTCTTTTGGCCGGGTCCGGCCCATCCTGATTTTTTCCGGCCTGATGGCATAGGCTACCTTCTGTTCGGGCGCACAGCTTACCCCGTGGGAGACAAAAATGTCGATGCCCGCATCGGGTGAGCGCACCACCACATGGTCCTCTTCGTCGGCCACCACCATCCCCTCAAACACGTTGACCGAACCGATAAACCCGGCCACAAAACGAGAACTGGGATATTCATAAATCTCGTGGGGCTCTCCCACCTGCACGATTTCACC
Source organism: Devosia sp. (assembly GCA_011322005.1). Lineage (GTDB taxonomy): Bacteria > Pseudomonadota > Alphaproteobacteria > Rhizobiales > Devosiaceae > DROE01. Next base: position 1,996 of record DROE01000021.1, on the reverse strand, counting down.
CGCGTTCATCACCCCGATACGGGTGGAGATGGTCATGGCTTCTTCCTGATCGTGGGTGACAACCACAAAGGTCACCCCAAGGCTCTCCTGAATTTTAATCAGCTCAAACTGGGTTTCTTCGCGCAGTTTTTTGTCCAGCGCTCCCAGCGGTTCATCCAATAGCAAAACCTTTGGTTTTTTAACCAGCGAACGGGCCAGAGCCACCCGCTGTTTCTGACCCCCCGAGAGCTGGGCCGGTTTGCGCCGGGCAAACTCTTCGAGCTGCACCAGTTTGAGAATTTCCGCCACCCGCTCGCTGATTTCAGCCCGGCCCATTCCATCGCGTTTCAGGCCATAGGCAATGTTTTTTTCCACATTCATGTGCGGGAACAGCGCATAGGACTGGAACATCATATTGGTTGCCCGCTCATAAGGAGCAATACCGGCCATGTCCTGCCCATCGATTTCGATTGTGCCGCTGGTTACCTCTTCAAACCCGGAAAGCATGCGCAACAGGGTAGACTTTCCGCACCCCGAACCGCCCAGCAGGCAGAACAGTTCATTGCGGTATATATCAAGGGAGATGTTGTCAACGGCGACAAACTCACCAAATTTTTTGGTAACGTTCTTGATACTTATGAAGGGAGATGCTGCCGGGTCCTTCCACGGCTTGAGTTCAGCGGCACTCTTTGGCTCATCCATCAGATTCCCCCCTCAAAGCGGCAAATGGCGGGACAAAAACATTTTCGCCCCGCCAGAACGTCTTGCTACATCCCGGTTTTCACCCTTGTCCAAAGACGGGTGACGGTGCGGTCGGTGCGTGCATCATAGACTTGGGAACCCCAGAGGCCCTTGCTTGCCGCATCCGTTGGGAATATTCCCGGATCGGAAGTGATTTCTTCGTCAACCAATGGCATGGAGGCCTTGTTGGCATTTGCATACCAGACATAGTTGGTGATGTCGGCGGTGATCTGGGCATCCATGACGAAGTTGATGAACTTGTGGGCCGCCTCCGGGTTGGGCGCATCCACCGGAATTGCCATCATGTCGAACCACTGCAATGCACCCTCATCGGGGATGACATAGCCGATTTCTACGCCGTTTTCAGCTTCCTCGGCCCTTGCCATCGCCTGAAACACATCTCCCGACCAGCCCACGGACACGCAAATGTCCCCGTTTGCCAGATCGTTGATATACTGGGAGGAATGGAAATAGCGGACGTTTTCACGCACGGTTTCAAGCAGCGCTGCGCCCGCTTCCAGATCGTCCTTGCTGGTTGAGCGCGGATCAAGCCCCAGATAATTCATCGCCGCCGGGATCATCTCGGAGGGCGCATCAAGCATCGAAATCCCGCAATCCGCCAGTTTGGCGGAAATCTCCGGGTCAAACACCAGTTCCCAGCTGTTGACCTCATAGTCTTCGCCCAGACGCTCGGCGACAGCGTTCACGTTGTAACCCAGCCCGGTGGTGCCCCACATATAGATAACGGCATATTCGTTGCCCGGGTCGTAAACCTCAGCGTCCGCCATCAGGTCGGGGTCCATGTTGGCCAGATTTGGCAATTTGGATTTATCCAGCTTCTGGTATGCGCCCGCCGCAATCTGGCGCTGCAGGAAGTCCGAGGTCGGCACCACTATGTCATAGCCGGAATTTCCGGTCAGCATCTTGGCTTCCAGAACCTCGTTTGAATCATAAACATCGTAAACGACCTTGATGCCGGTCTCGGCTTCAAACTTTGCTATCGTGTCCTCGGCGATATAGTCGGACCAGTTGTAGATATTGAGCGTCTGCTCCTGGGCCGTTGCCGCCCCGGCAATAACGGATGCCACAGCACCCAGTGCAATTAGTTTTTTCATGTGCGTCTTTCCTCCTTGTTTTTTGGTTTGGTAAATTTCCTAAATCCCCAGCCTGTCGCGCAATCCGTACCACCATGACCCCAGAACCGAATAGGGCACCGCCAGCTTGCGCCCGCCGGGAAACGGCACCCAGCCAATCCCGGCAAAAACGTCAAAGCGCG
>DROE01000020.1 GCA_011322005.1 Devosia sp. | reverse complement strand
GCCGGAACGAAAGGGGCTGGACGAATTCACCTTCGGCTATTGCCTGACGGTGCACAAAGCCCAGGGCAGCCAGTGGGACAATGTCTATCTGTTTGACGAAAGCTATGTATTTCGCGAGGAAAGGGCGCGCTGGCTCTATACGGGGTTAACACGGGCAGCCGAGCAGATCACGGTTGTCAGGTGAGGGGGGCGGATTGCTGCATCCCTCGTCCTTCGAGACGGCCTTTGGCCTCCTCAGGATGAGGGGTGCGCACCGCTTCTCCTTCCCCTGGCAGCGAGGCGGTGGCCCCTTCTCCCTCCCCCCTTGTGGGAGAGGGGCGGGGGCCTTTTTCACACCGCACCACCCCGAAAGCGCCTAGCCCTTGATATAAAAAGCGTTTCCACCAGCCTCAAGCACATAATTCATGTTGTTGTAAGGGAAGGTCAGCCCCGCCTGATGGAAGAACTTGGCCGAGCGTACGCCGGGGTGCCTCTCGCCGCGCAAGATGCGGTCCGCCACCGAACTGGCGAGGGCAACGGGGCGGGTTTCGACCATTTCACGGCTTAGAACACCGGGGGCGAACTGGCGCGGCGCGCCGACAACGGAGCAGATGGAATTGGGAAAGCGCGATGAATCCACCCGGTTCATCACCACGGTGCCCACAGCCAGCATACCGCTTTCGCTTGAGCGGTTTGATTCAAAATACATGGCCCGGACAAGACATTCCTTTTCGTCATTGTTAAAGCGGGCCACCACCGGCGGGGTGTCGGGTGTGGTTGTGGGTGAGGTGCGCACGGAAGGGTTGAAGTTGGGGAGTGAAATCCCGGTGGGCAGCACATTGGAGCACCCGCTCAGGACCGCCAAAGCCAGCACCACAGTGCCAATTGAATGAAGTGAGCGGGCCATCAACGGGTCCTTTTGGGGGCAAATGCCGGGTATTTGCCGCAAATCTGGTGTCGGTTGCGCGATATTGGTGGCCAAAATACGGCAAAATGGTGCCGAAAGGCCCTCAAATCGTTGCCAGTACACAGTCATTTGGCACCTTCTATTGCAAAATCGCCCAACTGTTCCCACCTGAACTGCAGGCGCTGCGGAATACTGGCGCATTTTGCAAGAGGTAGAATGATATGAGCGAAGAAAAAGACAAAAACCGCTGGAAAACCTTCACCGAAGAGGTTGAAGTTGCCGGCCATCAGTTGATGGACGAGGTCTCGCGGCTGATTTCGGAGGGCAATGTACGCAAGCTGCGGGTGCGCTCAAAAAATGATGACGTGGTGTTTGAAGTGCCGCTGACCGCCGGGGCTGTCGTTGGCGGCGTTGTGGTGCTTGCCGCCCCCGCTCTTGCGGTGCTCGGAGCGCTGGCAGGGCTGCTGGCCAGAGTAAAAATCGAGGTCGTGCGCAATGTCGAGACAGGCGAAGCCGACCCGGACCCGGAACTTGACCCCGAACAGGACAAGTCCGACGCCGCATGAGGAACAGCGGCGCCCGGAGCCATGAATTATTCAAAAACCTGAGGGCCGTCGGGTTTGTTGTCGACAATCTTCTCGATGGCCGCAATCACATCCGGGGTGAGTTTCTTACGGGAATCCAGCGCCTTGAGGTTATCCTGCAACTGGCTGAGGCGCGAAGCGCCCAGAATAACGGTGGAGACGTTGGGGTTTTCCAGACACCATAGCAGCGCCATGTGATGAATGGGCATGCCCGCTTCATCGGCGACTTTGGCCAGTTCTTTTACCTTTTTCAGCCGGTCTTTGCCGCGCTCGCTCTCAAACATTTCCTTTAGCCACTCATATCCGGGCAGGTTGACGCGGCTGTCATCGGGGATGCCATCATTATACTTGCCCGTAAGCATGCCCGAGGCCAGCGGCGACCAGATGGTGGTGCCCAGGCCCATCAGGTCGTAAAGGGGCAGATAGTCGCTTTCGATCTTTTCCCGGACAAACAGATTATATTGCGGCTGCTCCATGGTTGGCGGGCTCAGCCCATGCTGGCGCGCCACCCCGTAGGCTTCGGTCAGTTGCTGGGCACTCCATTCCGAGGTGCCCCAATACATCACCTTGCCCTGGGTAATCAGGTCGTGCATGGCGCGCACGGTTTCCTCGATGGGGGTATTCAGGTCGGGGCGGTGGCAGAAATAAAGGTCCAGATAATCCACCCCCAGGCGTTTCAGGCCCGCATGACAGGCGTCAAAAACATGCTTGCGGCTGAGCCCCTTTTGTGTCGGCTTTTCTCCGCCCCAGAACACTTTTGTTGAAACAACGTAAGAATCACGGCTCCAGCCCAGTTTTTTCAGCGTGTCGCCCATCACCTGCTCTGCCGTGCCCTGTTCATAGCCCTCGGCATTGTCGAAAAAATTGACCCCCGCATCGTAGGCGGTGGCCAGCAGTTCGGCGGCACCGTCGACGCCATACTGCTTGCCGAATGTCACCCATGCCCCGAATGAAAACTCACTGACCTGCAGGCCGGATTTTCCCAGACGTCGATATTTCATCGCCGTGTCTTCTTGTCGATTTGAAATGTGGGGTAGTTTGTTTCTGGCGCTCAGTATAGCGCCAGGGGGAGGGGGCGGCAAATTTTATTTGGCAGGGGAGGCGGCTTATCGTTCGTGCGTTACCCGGGACTTGCTCCGGGGTCTGTTTTTTGGGAAGCCAGGTCCCGGCTCGGGGGCCGGGAAGGCACGTTTTGTTGCTCTTCTTCCTCCCCCTGCATGGGGAGGGACAAGAGGGTGGGG
>DROE01000019.1 GCA_011322005.1 Devosia sp. | reverse complement strand
TATCTGCCCCGCCTGTGCGAGCACTGCCTCAACCCCACCTGCGTTGCCGCCTGTCCCTCGGGCGCCATCTACAAGCGCGAGGACGATGGCATCGTGCTTATCGACCAGGAAAAATGCCGCGGCTGGCGCATGTGCGTTTCTGGCTGCCCCTACAAGAAGATTTATTACAACTGGTCTTCGGGCAAATCCGAAAAGTGCATCTTCTGTTATCCGCGCATCGAAGCGGGTGAACCCACCGTGTGCGCTGAAACCTGCGTCGGACGCATCCGCTATCTGGGCGTGATGCTTTATGATGCCGACAAGCTCGAAGAAGCCGCATCCACCGCTGACGAGCAGGACCTTTATGAAGCCCAGCTCTCGGTATTTCTTGACCCCGACGACCCGAGCGTCATCGCCGAGGCCCGCAAGCAGGGCATCCCGGAGGACTGGCTGCAATCGGCCCGGAACTCCCCGGTTTACAAAATGGCCATGGACTGGAAGGTTGCCTTCCCCCTGCACCCCGAATACCGCACCCTGCCAATGGTCTGGTACATTCCGCCCCTCTCGCCCCTGCAATCAGCAGCGGAAGCGGGGAAAATCGGCTGGGACGGAGAATTGCCGGATGTCAAATCCCTGCGTATCCCGGTCCGCTACCTCTCCAACCTGCTCACCGCAGGCAAGGACGAGCCGGTTATCACCGGGCTTGAACGAATGCTGGCCATGCGCTCCTACATGCGCTCCAAAACCGTTGATGGCGTTATCAACGAGGCTGTTGCGGAACGGGTCGGCCTTTCCGGTCAAGTGATTGAGGACATGTATCAGACCATGGCCATCGCCAACTATGAGGACCGCTTTGTCATCCCCACAACTCACCGCGAAATCGGCGAGGATGTCTATGACACGCGCGGCGGCTGCGGCTTCACCTTCGGTAATGGCTGCTCGGGCGGAACGTCCGAGGCCGACCTGTTCGGTGCCAAAAAAACCCGGGCCGACAAAACCCCGACCGAATTTCTGGGGGGCTGATACGCCATGCAAAACACATTAAAAGTCATTTCCGTTCTGCTCTCCTATCCCTCAAAGGAGTTGATAGGGGCGGCAAAAGAACTGCATGCAGCCCTTGAAGCGGACAAGGAGACCTCGCAAACCGCCAAGGCATGGGTCGGTGCTCTCATTGACGACATCGCCGCCCATGACATCTATGACGCCCAGGAGCGCTATGTGCTTCTGTTCGACCGGACCCGCACCAACTCCCTGCACCTGTTTGAACATGTGCACGGGGAAAGCCGCGATCGCGGTCAGGCAATGGTTGATCTGGCGGCCATGTACGAGCGTCAGGGATTTGACATCGACGTCAGGGAACTGCCCGACTATATCCCCATGTTCCTCGAATATCTCTCAACCCAGTCCCGGGAAGAGATTGACAATCTTCTCGACCAGACCCTGCATATCATGGTCGCAATCCGCGAAAGGCTCCAGAAGCGCAAATCCATCTACACCAATGCCTTTCTGGCACTCGAGAACATGGCCGGCACCAGCGCGGACGCCAAGGCGGTGGCACAAATTCTTGAAGAACCCGCAGACGACCCCAATGACCTCAAGGCCCTTGATAAAATCTGGGAAGAGGAGGCGGTGGCCTTTGGTGCCGGACAGGGAAATGACGCCTGCGGCCCCGACCGCCTGCGCACACAGATACGCGCCCATAACCGGCCGCCCCCCCAGGACCCACGGCCTCAAATGAACGGAGAGCACAAAAATGGCTGAGTTCCTCAACGCATTCCTGTTTGGAATTTACCCCTATATCGCCCTTTCGGTTCTCGCCGTTGGCAGCGTCATCCGCTATGACCGCGACCCCTATACCTGGAAGGCCGGTTCCACCCAGTTGCTCCGGCGCAAGCAACTCATGTGGGGCTCGGTACTGTTCCATGTGGGCATGCTCGCAATCTTTTTCGGCCACCTGGTCGGTCTGCTCACCCCGCTCTGGGTTTGGGAGGTTGTGGGGCTTTCCCATTCCGCCAAACAGCTCACCGCCATGATTGCCGGTGGCATCGCCGGTGTCTCCGGTATCATCGGGGCAACCCTGCTCATTCACCGCCGGTTTTTTGACGCGCGGGTACGTGCTGCCTCCAACTTTGCCGACAACGCCATCATCCTCATCCTCTGGCTGCAACTGGCATTGGGCCTGAGCACGATCGTGGTTTCCGCCCAGCATCTGGATGGCGAGGAAATGCTCAAATTTGTCGCCTGGGCACAAGGGATATTTACCCTCAACCCCGACGCGGCGGGCTATATCGCCAATGTTGCGCCAGTCTTTAAGGCCCATATTTTCCTTGGCCTGACCATCTTCATCATCTTTCCCTTCACCCGTCTTGTGCACATGCTCTCGGCCCCGGTTCGTTATATCTGGCGCTCGGGCTATCAGATTGTGCGCACCAGGCGAGGTCCGGCGGAGTAGTCCGCCACAACCGGGGCCCAGACCCCAGGGAGCCGCCGAACTGACATCTCCCCTCCTTTAGTTCGGCGGCTCCGTCCAACGTTCAAAAAAAGCAAACTAAAAGAACAACATCATGGTCAATCTCATCGACAACAGCACCGGCCCTTTGCCCGCCAGAAAGGTCAAGGTGCCCGAACCCCCAAAAGCCGGTGGCCGCACCCCTGTCAGCGTCAATGGAGTTGAAATTGCCGGTGACACCATCCGTGAAGAGGCCCAGTTGCACCCCGCAGAAAACCCCGGCGAAGCCATTTCAGAAGCAACCCGCGCCCTTGTTGTTCGCGAACTGCTGCTTCAGGAAGCTGCGGCAAAAAATATCATTGCCGCACCCCAGACTCTTGGCGAAGGCTTGCGTGAAACCGAGGCCGATGCGGCAATCCGTGAATTGCTCGACCGCGAAGTCGTCTCCCCCGGTGCCGACGAAAAAGCCTGCCAGCGCTATTATGAAACCAACCCGGCCAAGTTCTGCTCTCAAACCATCTACGAAGCGCGTCACATTCTGTTTGCCGCCCCGCTTTCGGACCCCGCCGCCAGACAAGCGGCAAAATGCAAAGCCGAGACGGTGCTGAAAAATCTTGCAGACAATCCCGACAGCTTTGCCGAACTGGCTCTTGCCCACTCTGCCTGTCCATCAAAAGAGCAGGGCGGAAATCTGGGCCAGTTGAGCAAGGGCTCGACCGTGCCCGAATTTGAAACCATCCTGTTCGCCCTGGAGGCGGGCCAGACCAGCCCAACCCCGGTCCCCACCCGGTTCGGCTATCACATCATCCGGCTGGAGCGCATAATTGAAGGCGAGCAATTGCCCTA
>DROE01000018.1 GCA_011322005.1 Devosia sp. | reverse complement strand
TGTCTGGATCAAGACCATGCCCGGACAACCCGGGGGGGATATTATCCCTGCCACCCAGGACATGCCTGGCCCTGCCCATGATTGCCGCGCGGAACTGCTCGCCGATGCGCACCGCATCCTCGATGCGCGGCAGGGGGGTGCCGGTTAGCAGGAAGTAGGCCGTATCCAGCGGCTGTTGCAATATCCTCTTCTTTTTTCGATGTTGCCTTGTTTCAACGAAAGCCATGGAAGAAAACATATCTCTCAACTCTCCCTGCATGGCGCAAACAAACCAAGCCCGAGAAAACGCCCCCTGCCAGCAACAAGCGGCCCTTTCAGCGGTTCAGAAAAACGGATTTCTACATGAAACAGATCCTGCGGCAAAAACCGCTTGCCGTAAGCAAACCGCCCGGCAACTTCTCCATTAAGGTCAAAAGGTTCCTGCTGAATCCGCAAGATTTCGGCATCGTGCGGACAACCCGCGTGCCGGAGCGCCTGGCGCATGGCATGGGTCATCATAAGCAGATGCGCCGCCTTACGCTCACCGCTCATCTTCCCTCTGAAACGCGGCGCATACAAGGCCACGGGCGTAACGCTTCGCCAAGTGCGCCATCCCACCCGGTTTTCGGACACCACACCATAATGGGCCAACATCTTCCTTTCTGTGGAAAGGGCCAGCAGCGGTCCAGCTTCGTCCATCAACTCTCCGGTTTCGATATCGACTGACAGATCAAGACCGGACAAGGACCACTGGATGTCATCCGCACGAACCGGGCAATCCGGCGGCACTTCCACCAATACGCGCCGAATCGACTGATCCGCGTATTGCGAGCCAACGGAAAGAAGCGGGATGATACGAATTCTGCGCCGTTTGTCGGACTCACCGGCATTGCTCCCTATCACGATACGTTCGATATCATGTTTTCCCTGCAGAACCCCAAGACGCTTCGCCATCAGATCACGAATGCGTTCGGTCAGTTGCACAATCCGGCAAGCCGGCTGCGGGTAAAACCGTGCGTCACTGTCCCGTTCCAGGATATCAAACAGTAACCAGGCCGGCCTGCTATTGTAGGCCACTAATGTAAACACGGGCCTTGGTGCTTGCATCAGGGTATCATCCTTCAAACGGATTTGCTGCGCGGCATGGCGCGCCCGCAACGAATTTAGCGTACCGTGCTCGGGACAACGCAGTTTGCTTCCATTTCCAGCATCGGCCCGGTAAATAACGCCGTCATGCGCCTGAATATAATCCTTCACCCATACCATATCCCGGACATCCATGCTGGCATAAGCCATATCGATTCCGCGGCCCAGTTGGTACAACCGATTTACAATGGATTCCAGTGCCATTTTAAAAGGTGCTGCTTCAATATCTTCCCAGATATATTTGAAACAAGCCTCACCCTGAATCAACCACGGCTTGCTGATCTTTGCATCACGCATTTTCGCGGCCCGGCGAATATCACCACCACACTGATCCACAGAGTTTCCAATAACAAAATAAGTTGTTCCTCTCGACGACTGCCTTGCCCGAGGTGCAAGAACAACCGGAGGTTGCAATGCCTCCAGCCATACCAGCGCTGCTCGCTCCTGCCCGTCCAGCTCGCGGCCAAGCCCGGCAGCTGCGACCAGCGCCTGAAAAAGCTGGAAGGGCGACGGCGGCCAATCCATTGCACCGTGATAACGATCATCCAGCAGCTGCACGGAAATCACGAGCGCCTGCTTTGCAGGGGTATCTTGTCCGTTCACTCAGACCTCCTCTGTGAGATCTTCCTTCTTCGCCAGCAATGCCTTGGCTTTCTCGATATCGAAGCGATATATTCTTTCTTCCTTGTCCACACCGAATTCATGCGCGGATTTCCGTGCGAATTCCATGATTATCTTGTGGCCGGCTTCTGCGGCCAGCAAATAATCATCTGCCTTACCCCGGCGACGCACCGCCTGCCACTTGTCTTCTTCCTCGGCATAGCGCAACAGGCAGCCTTCGCGGAGGTAGAGCTCCAGATCCGCCGTCGCCGCTACCAGGGTCAACCCGAGCAGATAGCGGCGCAATCTTCTGGTTGCCGCCTCGTCGGCACCATGGAGGGAACGCAATGCAATCAGGTTTATCGTAACCTGGCGATAGATGGAACCGTTGGCTATCACCCCACCCGGTACACCAACCGATGGTGCATCTGCAAAACCCTGCACCGATAACTTGACCTTTTTTTTCTTTGCTTCCTTCTTTAAAGCATCCCTGTCCGCTTCATTGAGCAGCTTCCAGACGCTGTTGTATTGCGCCGCGGTGTGCAAAACCTGCACATCCTCCGCCCGGATCACCGCTCGCACCAACCGCGGGCGCTTGACCTGCGTACCACGGGAATCCCAGGCGCCAAAGACAAGAGAAGTGGGTGCGATCTTCGCCAGCAAGGTTGCATCGCCATCATTGGCAAGCCGCCGGAATGCCTCGTCCACTTTCCCGGCCATCTCGGTGGAGCGCACCACAGCATCCCCTGCCCGGTGCGCCAGTTCAAGCAGCGAAACGTGCCGCACCTCGCCGCTTTCATCCCCGCCCAGTTCAAAGCGAACCCGGGGCACCAGTTCCTGGTATTCCGGAGACAGGAACAGCGGCTCCATGCGATTGGCCTGCGAGCCAACAGAGTCGACCTGCGCAATCCGCGTACCATCGGCAAGCTCATCCACGCAATAGCCTATGTCGGCATAGGTAGGCGGGAATATTACGCCGCTTTCCTCGACGGGTGCGAGCCTCTGGTAGAGGGTCAGGGCAACAATATCACTATCAGCCTCTATCCATTGATTCATGGTTTCTTCATTCAATTTAGGCATCCTATTTCTCCTCAATGGCATGACAAATCACTTTGTTTTTTCCGGACAACGCAAGCGAAAACGAAAACCGGCGTTGCAAAACCGACACGGGCGGCATACTGCATCCCAGCACGGCACGAGCCAACAGCGGCGGAAGCGCATTACCCCATACTGCATAACGGTACATACCTTTTGTAATCTGCTTCGGCCTTGCATTCTCCAACCCCCACGCCGCCATTATTTCCACGAGTGGAGATAACAAGACTCTTGTCCGCAATTCCGCCTTTTTCAATTCGTTTGGCGAGAACCCGACATCGATGGCTGTCCAGCCTCCCCTCGGGTCAAAATTGAAACTGCCGCCAACATCGCACAGAACATTGAATGGGTCATTTACCAGTCTTTCCTGATCATTCATGTACAGGTGCTTCACGCCTTTTGTCGATTTTTTTTCCACGCCATGAATCATGGCGCAAGCTATGGA
>DROE01000017.1 GCA_011322005.1 Devosia sp. | reverse complement strand
CGTTGGACCGATGCGTTTGGGACCGCGTTCGATTGTTGTGCCGGCAGCTTCGACAACCGCCTTTGTCGAGGGCCCTCCGGAGCCCATGACTATTCCGCAGCGCGAATTGCCGCGATAGTCTTTTTCCTCAAGGCCCGCATTTGCAATCGCCTCCTGAATGGCGACATAGTTCCAGGCGGAACCCTTGGCCATAAAGCGGGTGGTGCGCCGGCCCAGAACTTCGAACGGGTCAAGATCCGGCTCGCCGTGCACCTGTGAACGAAACCCGTATTTCTTGTAATCCTGAGCATGAGAAATACCTGGTCGCGCTTCTTTCAGGCTGACAAGGTTTTCAGCAACATTGTTGCCAATAGATGAAACCATCCCCATTCCCGTTACCACAACTCGTCTCATATCGACCTCTTGGATTTGTCCATTTCACCCATCATCCTGAACCTAGTCACCGGGGAACAGGCCCACTCTGAGGTTCTTGGCCACATATATGACTTCTCCATCGGCTTTTACAGTCCCTTCAGCGGTACCGTAAGGCACCGGCATACGGCGGTGGCCCTTGATGTCGATCTGGTATTCGAGCAATTTTTTGTCCGTTGTTGCCTGACCCTTGAACTTGATTTCGCCACCCACGGCCCGCCCCCTGCCCGGGTCGCCGGACCAGCAGAGAAAAAAACCAACCATCTGCCAGAGCGCATCAAGGCCAAGGCAGCCAGGCATTACGGGATCGTTGTGGAAATGGCAGGCATAGAACCACAGGTCCGGATTAAGATCGAGTTCGGCACGAACCTGGCCCTTGCCAAACTCTCCACCCTCGCCGCTTATGTGGGTGATGCGGTCAAACATCAACATGGGAGGCAGGGGCAGCTGGGCAAAACCGGGCCCGAACAATTCACCGTTACCGCTGGCGATGAGGTCGTCATAGGTATAGGCGTTTTTGCGCGTGGTCATGGACTTGCCTCTCTTGTTTTTCAGCTCTTTCTAGTAGAGGGCGGGGCTTTGGGGGTCAACACGGTTGACGGCTTTGCACAGGGGTGCGTTCAGCATGTGGTACGCTGCGCGCTTGTTTCCCCGGTCCGGTCCCGGTATAAGAAAAGCACCCGCAAGCCGGGCAGTAGCGCAAAAAACCAGAATTGAATGTAGCCGATAAAATGCACAACCCGCTGGCGGCCGCACATCGCAGACACAGTTCGCGCAAGCCGTGTTTGATGGCCGTGCTGCGCATGGCCGGTCTCAGGCCGACACGACAACGCATCGCGCTGGCCGAGTTGCTGTTTACCGGCGGGCATCGCCATGTGAGCGCCGAGCAACTGCATTTGGAAGCAGACAAAGCCGGTGTCCGGGTGTCGCTGGCAACGGTTTACAACGCACTGCACCAGTTCCGGAAATCGGGGCTGCTCAGGGAAGTGACCGTTGATGCGGCGCGTTCCTATTTTGATACTGACACCTCGGACCATCATCACTTTTTTGTCGAGGACGAGCAACGGGTGATTGATATCCCCTCGGACTCCATCTCCATTGAGGGGCTTCCAGAAGCGCCAAAAGGGATGGAGGTGGCGCATGTGGACCTGGTGGTGAGGTTGCGTCGCAAGCCGAAATACGCTCGAAAATAACCGGAAAACCGGCGTTGCTGCCTTAGGCGGCGTCTTCATTGGTTAAATCACTCCGGTCTGCTTGCGTTGGCGGCCTGAGCGTTTTCGTAAGGACGTTGAAGTGAGGTCTAAAATTCCTCGCCCGGATAGACACCCCAGATTTCGAATTGCGCCACGTATCCCGAATAAGTCGCGCGGCCCTCGCCAGAAGAGTTTCTGGCCGAGACCAAGCAGAAGCGACCATCGCATTTTTCAATACGGACAAGAAATTTGCTTGAAAGCCAGGCACGCACCCGCGCCTGCGAATTGTCGCGAGCCCGAAGCGCGACTTTTGCGGTTTCGTCCCAAGGGGCGATATAGCCCATGCGCCGCCCGGAAAGCAGGTTCTGATGGACCCAGCCCTCCTGCCCGTCCAAATCGCGAATTTTGCGCCAGGTATCAAACTCCTGAATGATTTCAACCGGCAGACGGGATTTCACATAGACCCAGGCCAGTTCATAACGGGTGCCGGGACCAACGCGCACGTTTATGGGCGCTGAAGTCAGGGAAACGAATCTGGGCAGGGGCAGGCCGGAAGCACCCTCGCCGTTCTGGGCAAGGGCCGGTATCTGCAGGGGCGCCAGCATCAGGGCAAGGAGGGAAAAAACTGCCAGACGGGCGCTACGGGCAACCCGTTGTGAAAAACGAACCAACAGGCCAGTGGAAAAAAGCCAGACTGGAGCGGTGTTCTTGTACATATTTTTCCAATGGGGGCGGGTGTTTTTCTCTCACATAGTGTAATTACCTTAATGCACACTGAAAGGGCACACATGCTGACGGGGCAAATCCTGAAAATCTACCTCTTTTTTGCAATCACGGGCCGCAAAACATGAGTGCGCAAAAAGCCGAAGTGTTTGTGACCAGCCGCCTGCCCGCTCCTGTGGAGACCCGCATGCAAACCCTGTTTGATGTGGAGATGAATCAGGCTGATACCGTTTTGAGCGCCGATGGGTTACTGAAGCATTTGGGCACGCGCAATGTTCTGGTCTCTTCGATAAACGACCCGCTGGATGCGGGTTTCATCGCCCGGCTGCCAAATACGCTCAAGCTGATTGCCCAGTTCGGCAACGGGGTGGATAATATTGATCTGGAGGCAGCGAGCGGGGCGGGCATCATCGTCACCAACACGCCAAGCGTTTTAACCGAAGATACCGCCGATATGGCGATGGCGCTTATTCTCTCGGTACCGCGCCGGCTGGTGGAGGGTGCACAACTGGTGGCGCGCGAGGGGAACTGGCCGGGCTGGTCGCCCACCTGGATGCTGGGGCGACGACTTTCCGGCAAGGCGTTGGGCATTATCGGGCTGGGGCGTATCGGTACTGCGGTGGCCACCCGGGCGAAGGCGTTCGGCCTTGATATCCACTATTATTCGCGCTCGCGGCGCCCCGCAGAAATCGAAGAGGCGCTTGGTGCGACCTTCTGGCCCTCGCTTGAGGAAATGCTGGCCCATGTGGACATCGTTTCGGTGCACACACCGCACACAAAGGAAAGTTTCAATCTGCTCGACGCCAGGCGGCTCAGCCTGATGAAGG
>DROE01000016.1 GCA_011322005.1 Devosia sp. | reverse complement strand
TCTGGTCATGGTTTCTAATGTTCCTTCTATCCGTAATGGTGGGATTCCAATCTTTTTTGCTTTTCAAGGTTGGCGTGGGTGAATGGAATTTTGAAGCATACAATTGGCTAATTCCTGCCCTTCTTGTCCAAAATTTAGGACAGATTATAGCGTTGGCAGTTATTGTCGTGAAATCGCTTTTTAGATAATGCTAAATGAACTTTATGCTTGATATTACATAATAGGTTCACTATGAATTGAGTATGGCAAACATACTCGACACATCGAAACGCGCTCAAATTCTTTCCATGCTGGTTGAAGGCATGTCGATGCGATCCGTTACCCGCATAACCGGCGTTTCTATCAACACGGTTTCAAAATTGCTTGTTGATGCTGGCAATGCATGTGCTGAGTATCACGACAAAACAGTTCGCAACGTAAAAGCCGAACGTGTCCAGTGTGACGAAATCTGGTCGTTTGTTGGAGCCAAGCAAAAGAACGTCAAAACCATGAAAGAGCCGGTTGAAGGCGCTGGCGATGTTTGGACATGGACGGCAATTGATGCGGACAGCAAACTGATTTTATCTTACCTGGTCGGTGGGCGTGATGCTGACTATGCCAATGCCTTCATGCAGGACGTGGGCGAGCGTTTGGCAAACCGCGTCCAGCTAACCACTGATGGCCACAAGGCCTATCTGGAGGCGGTTGAGGGCGTTTTTGGCGCTGATGTGGACTATGCCCAACTTATCAAGATGTACGGCAATGCACCGGATGCCTTCAAGGGACGCTATTCACCCGCTGAATGCACAGGGATTAAAAAGCGGGCAATTGAGGGGAAGCCAGACGAAAAGCACGTTTCAACCTCATATGTGGAGCGCATGAACCTAAACATTCGTATGGGCAATCGCCGGTTTACTCGTTTGACCAATGCGTTCTCAAAGAAAATCGACAACCACTTGCACATGCTTTCGCTGTATTTTGTGCATTACAATTTTTGCCGGATACACAACAGCCTGAAAGTTAGCCCAGCAATGGCGGCTGGTGTGTCAGACACATTGCATGATGTTGAGTGGATTGTAGGGCTGATCGACGCACGGGCAGAACCACCTAAAAAGCGCGGTCCCTACAAGCCTCGCAAAAAAGACAATTCAAACTGAGACACTACCGAAATTCGCGTGGTAAATGCTTTTGCTTTTTTGCCCCGTTTGTGCCTCTAATCAGGATGCGGATTTGTGAGGAAACTTCGGCAAGATGGCCAAACGAAAGACAGCGCTTGTTACCGGTTCGACCAGCGGAATTGGCCTGGCTATCGCCAGACGACTGGGAAGTGAGGGCTACAATATTGTCCTCAACAGTTTCGAGCCTGAGGCCAGCGTCTCCGACGCTATCGGCGCGGTAAAGAGTACCGCCAGGGGCGGGGTTGCCTATATTCAGGCTGATCTGGCACTTGAACAGGGAACCGATCTGGTCATCGACACCATCGCCCGTTTCGGGCGCATCGACGTGCTGGTGAACAATGCGGGGATTCAAAAGGTGGCGCGCATTGAGGATTTCCTGCAGGAGGACTGGGAGCGGGTGCGCGCAATCATACTGGACGGGGCTTTTCAGACAATTCGTGCCGCGGTTCCCGACATGCTCTCGCGCAAGTGGGGGCGTATCATCAATATTGCCTCTGCCCACGCGCTGGTGGCTTCTCCGTTCAAGTCCGCCTATGTGGCGGCCAAGCACGGCTTGCTCGGATTGACCAAAACCGTGGCGCTTGAGGTTGCCGAGAACGCCATCACCGTAAACGCCATATGTCCGGGATATGTGCTCACCCCGCTGGTTGAAAAACAACTGAAGGATCAGTCTCAGGTCCATGCCATGAGCAAGGAACAGGTCAAGCGCGAGATCATGCTCGCGCCCCAGCCCACCAGACAATTTGTTGAGGTCGAGGAAATCGCTGCTATGGCCGCCTATCTGTGCGGCGATATGGCGCGTTCGATTACCGGCACTTCCATTGCCATCGACGGCGGCTGGACGGCACATTAATTCAAAAAAAGTAGAAGAGGTTGGCCAGGAAAATGTTTGTTGTCGGTGGTGAAAGCCTGATTGATCTGGTCTCCGAACCGCGTGAAGGGGACGGCGAAATTCGTCTTGTTGCCCATGCCGGCGGCTCGCCCTTCAACTGCGCCATTGCTCTGGCCCGGCTGGAAAACACAACCGGCTTTTTATGCCCGATTTCAAAGGACGGTTTTGGAGCCTATCTGTTGGAACCGCTTTGTGAGGCTGGTGTTAAACCGCTTCTGCCGGAGCGCGTGAGCGAGCCCTCAACCCTTGCTGTTGTAACGCTTGACGCCCGCGGCGAGGCCGCTTACGAATTCTATCGCGGGGCCGACCGGGCACTTGATGAGAAAAAACTGCTCGCCGCGCTTCCGGCTTCCCCAAAACTCTACCAGATTGGCGGTTTTTGCCCCATTGAAGAGGCGGACACCAAAATCTGGCTCAGCGTGGTCAAAACCGCTGCCGGACGCGGAGCGCTGATTTCCATGGACCCCAATATCCGGCCCTCCCTGATAGAAGATTTTGAAGCCTACCGACAGCGTCTTTCTCTTTTTCTGGATCTGGCGCATATCATCAAGCTCTCGGTTGAGGATCTGCAGGCACTGGATCCGGCGATTGATGTAGAAGCCCACACGCAAGCGCTGCTTGCCCGCCCCAGTTGCGAGCTGGTAGTTGTTACCGATGGCGAAAACGGCTCTTTTGCCTTCACTCAAAACGGACGCTCCAGGGCGGGAATTTATGCGCCAGCGGTGTTTGGCGACACAGTGGGGGCCGGAGACAGCCTCATGGCCGGCGTGCTTTGCTTTCTTGAGCAGCAAGGCAGTCTCAATCCGCCCGCGCTGAGGGGGCTGAGCGAAATGATGCTGGGGGAAATGCTCAGATATGGTGCGGTAGTTGCCGGCCTCAACTGCGCTCAAAAAGGGTGCAAGCCCCCAACACGCACCGAAGTTGATGCAGTGCTTAGCGAAATGTAACGCGAAGTTCCCTTGTGATTTTTTGGAACTTGTTTGTTGCCCGGGTCTGTTGATGTTGGAACCGAATTTGGCTAATCGGGTGCACCTGTTCACTCGCGGAGAGAAATAATGGCAAGTATTCTGTCGCCCGAAAACTGGTTCACCCTGGTCATGCTCATCCTGCTTCAGGCGGTACTCGGGTTCGATAACCTGCTTTATATTTCTCTTGAGTCCAAAAAGGTGGAGCCCGAAAGGCAGGCCTATGTGCGCCGCATGGGGCTGATTATGGCCATCACCCTGCGCATTGTGCTGCTGTTTGTCATCCTGCAGGCCATCCAGTGGTTTCAGGATCCGTTTTTCACCATCAACCTGCCCGGCATTATCGAGGGCGAGTTTAACCTGCATGCCTTTATTGTGCTGCTGGGTGGCGGCTTTATTCTTTACACCGCCATTCAGGAAATCTTTCACATGATCTCCATCTCCGAGCACCCCGAGGAAGCAAGCCAGAACCGGCGTTCCGTTCCCATGGCCATCTTCTGGATCGTGGCCATGAACCTGGTGTTCTCCTTTGACAGCATTCTTTCAGCCATTGCGCTTACGGATGTGTTCTGGGTCATGGCCACCGCCATCATTGTCACCGGCGCGGGCATGATATTCCTCGCCGACCATGTGGCGGATTTTCTCGATCGCAACCGCATGTACGAGGTTCTGGGCCTGTTCATTCTGCTGCTGGTAGGTGTGCTTCTGGTCTCGGATGGCGGCCATCTGGCGGGTCTGGTGCTGTTTGGCAGCGAAGTTCTGCCCATGGCAAAATCCACCTTCTACTTTGTGCTCTTTGTCATGGTCGCGGTGGACCTTGTGCAGGGGCGCTATCAGAAAAAGCTGATGCGTCAGCGGGAAAGAATTGAAAAAATGGTGCTGGAACAGGCCGAAACCGCGCTTGCTTCCGCCACAATGGCAGAGTCCGAAACGGCGGAACCGCCGAATACCGCAGCGTCACCGAAAGCTCATGCACCAACAAAAGCACAACCGGACAGCGACAAAATCTGACCCTAGACCCCGGCGCGAATTTCAAGCGCCTCATCCAGCGTCATGTTGGTATGGGTCTTGAATTCAGGGTTTTTTTGCGGGTAGTCGGTGCGGAAATGTCCGCCCCGGCTTTCGGTTCGCTTCAGGGCGGCGGCGGCAACCAGGGTCGCAGAAACCGTCATGTTCAGAAATGAACGGGTCACCCCTTGCGCACTTTCCTCCAGCCTCCCGATTTCGCGCAAAGCCTTTTTCAGGCCCGCCTCGTTGCGCTCCACCCCGACATAATCGGTCATTATGTTGCGCAATTCCTGCACGGATTTCAGATTGCGCAGTTTGGTCTCCACCTCCCGACCGCTTTCTTCGTCCCAGGCGATGCCCTCAAACGGAGGCAGGCTCGAGCGCACGGGTTCCAGCCCCGAAATATCCTCAGCAATACGTGCGCCGTAAACAACTGCCTCCAGCAGCGAATTCGAAGCCAGCCGGTTGGCTCCGTGCAGGCCGGTGCATGAGGCCTCACCGCATACCCACAGGCCCGGCAGAGACGAGCGCCCGTCCTCGTCGACCTTGACCCCGCCCATGTGATAATGGGCCGCCGGGGTCACCGGGATCATGTCCTTGACCGGGTCAATCCCCGCCTCTGCGCAATATCTTGCAACCGTTGGATAGGCGACAAGGATTTCATCGCCCAGCGCCTCGCGCGTGTCCAGAAACACCTTTCGTCCCGCCTCGATCTGGCGGAAATTTGCCCGTGCCACGATGTCGCGCGGGGCCAGTTCGGCATCGGGATGGATGGCGCTCATGAACCGTTCCCCGAGGTCGTTGACCAGAATGGCCCCTTCCCCGCGCAGGGCCTCGGTGGCCAGCGGCGCCGGGTCAGCGCCGGTGGCAATGGCCGTTGGATGGAACTGCACAAATTCCGCATCGGATATAATCGCTCCGCCGCGAGCCGCCATGCCCATGGCATGGCCACGCACTCCGGGCGGGTTGGTGGTGATGGCGTAAAGGCCACCCAGCCCCCCGGCTGCAAGCACGCTGGCCCGGGCGCGGATAAGAACGGGTTCGCCATAACGGTCGCCCAGCTTGCGGCAATAGACCCCGATAACGCGTCCGTTGGCGCGGGCCAGATCGACGGCGGTAATGCCCTCGACCACCCGGATGGAGGGCGTCTTGCGCACCTCTTCAATGATGGCGGTCATAATGGCGCGCCCCGCGCCGTCCCCCGAAACCCGCACCACGCGATTTTTTGAATGAGCCGCTTCTTTTGAGAGCATATAGTTGCCGGCCTCGTCCCGGTCAAAGGGCGTGCCCCATCTGGCCAGATCCTCGATGCGCTGTTCGGCTTCGGCGGCGACATCTTCGGCAATTTCAAAATCAAC
>DROE01000015.1 GCA_011322005.1 Devosia sp. | reverse complement strand
CGGCGTTGAGCCCGAACGTATGACCGGCGCCCGCACCCGGGTGCTTGATGTGGTCGCCGATGGCATGGCGTGGAGCAAAACAGCGCTGGTCGGGGAAAGCGGGGTTTCCCCTTCGGTGATTGAAGGGCTGGTCAAGGCCGGTTCCCTGGCCCGGGTCGAACTGCCAGCGCCAAGATTTGTTGAGGCGCCCAACCCCGATTTTGCACCGCCCCAACTCAATCCGCACCAGAGCCGGGCGCTGGAACATATCCGGGGGGCTGCCAAGGAGGGGAAATCCGTGGTGCTGCTCGACGGGGTAACCGGGTCGGGCAAGACGGAGGTGTTTTTCGAGGTGGTGGCCGATATGGTGCGCGCCGGACGTCAGGCGCTTGTCCTGCTGCCCGAAATCGCCCTGACCCACACGTTTCTGGACCGGTTCAGCGCCCGTTTCGGCACCCGTCCGGCGGAATGGCATTCGGATATGACACCGGTGCAGCGGGCGCGGACCTGGCGGGCGGTATTGCTGGGGGAGGCGCGGGTGGTGGTGGGGGCGCGTTCAGCGCTGTTTTTGCCGTTTGATGAACTGGGGCTGATTGTGCTTGACGAAGAGCATGACGGGGCCTTCAAACAGTCGGACGGGGTGAATTATCACGCCCGCGACATGGCGGTTGTCCGGGCCAAACTGGCCGGTGCGCGGGTCATTCTCTCCTCGGCGACGCCTTCGGTTGAGAGCCGCAACAATGCCAATCAGGGGCGCTATGCCCATGTCAGGATTGATGCACGCCATGATGATGCGCGCCTGCCCGACATTAAAGCGATAGATATGCGCGAGGAGGGGCCGGAAAAGGGAAGCTGGATTGCGCCCCGGCTGGCGCGGGAGATTTTTGCGACCCTGGACCGGGGGGAGCAGGTTTTGCTGTTTCTCAACCGGCGTGGTTATGCGCCGCTGACGCTTTGCCGGGCCTGCGGGCATCAATATCAATGCCCGGATTGTTCAGCCTGGATGGTTGAACACAGGTTTCGCGGGGTTCTGGCGTGCCATTATTGCGGCTTTGAAATCCGGCGGCCCGACACTTGTGCAAAATGCGGGGAAAAAGACAGCCTTGTGCCTATCGGGCCGGGCATCGAGCGGGTAGCCGAAGAGGTGGCGGAGCGTTTCCCCGAAGCGCGCCGGGTTGTCCTTTCTTCGGACATGGGCACCAACGCGCAAATCCGCGAGCGATTCGGGGAAATAGCGGCCGGGGAATATGACCTCATCATCGGTACGCAACTGGTGGCCAAGGGCCATCATTTTGAAAAACTCACCCTTGTGGGGGTGCTCGACGCCGACCTGGGGCTGGCCCACGGGGACCCGCGGGCGGCGGAAAAGACCTTTCAGATTCTGACCCAGGTCACGGGCCGGGCCGGGCGGGCGGCCAAGTCGGGGCGGGCGATGTTGCAGACCTATCATCCAGAGCACCCTGTTATCAAAACCATGGTCAGCGGGGACCGGGAGGGATTTTACGCCCACGAACTAAGGGTTCGTGAAGAAGGGGGGCTGCCCCCGTTCGGGCGGCTGGCAGCGCTGATTGTCTCGGCCAGAGAGCATGAAAACGCCATGGCTTACGCCCGGCATCTGTTACAGAAAGCACCCAAGGGGGATAATGTGCGCCTGTTCGGCCCGGCGGATGCGCCGGTGGCGATGGTCAGGGGGCGGTACCGGGTGCGCCTGCTGGTGCAAAGCAGGCGCGGCTTTGACCTTTCGGGCTATGTCCGGTTCTGGCTTGAGGGGGCCGACAAGGTGCGGGGAAACCTACAGGTGCGGGTGGATATTGACCCGGTGAGTTTTTATTAGGGACACCGCT
>DROE01000014.1 GCA_011322005.1 Devosia sp. | reverse complement strand
TTCGGGACCGGTTGCAATCTTCCCTGTAATTATTTTACCTCCGCAGCGATGGTCCGCCCATTCCCTCCCCCCGGGCGTTTGGTTAAAAACGGGGTATCAAGCGCCCCTTTTTCCAGAGCGGGAATAAATCGGGCCGCTTGTGCGTTAACGGTATGGATGCGCATTGCAGACAGTTCTGCGAGAGGGCACAATTCTGCGCCGCCCAGGGAGGGAAATATGACGCTTGAGGACGACAAGAAGAAAGACATTCACAGCTTTTTTGCAGCGGACCCGGAAAAAGCAGACAAGGAGTTTTTCGGGCGGGTTGCGAACGCCGACCGCCGAGGTTTTCTGAAAAAAACCGGACTTGCCACAATGGCAGCCATGGTTGGGGCAAGCATTCCGTTTCATCGCAACATGCCCGTCGGTTTTGTTCCCGCGGCATTGGCTCAGGAAAGTGTACTCATCGGCAAGGATGGTCTTACGCTTCTGAACGACCGTCCGATCAACGCGGAAACACCGCCCGAGTTGCTGGACGATGCGATCACACCGACCAGTCGGCATTTCGTCCGCAACAACGGAATTCCACCGGAGGACATGAACCCGGATACTTGGACATTGACCATCGACGGATTTGTCGACAATCCCATGGTTCTGACCATTGCCGACCTGAAGGAACAGTTTGAGGTGGTTACCATGGCCCTGACCCTTGAATGCGGAGGCAACGGACGCGGATTTTTCAATCCCCCCGCAAGCGGGAATCAGTGGACCTACGGCGCGGTTGCCTGTGCGGAGTGGACCGGTGTGCGCCTGAGGGATGTTCTGGAAAAGGCGGGCGTGCAGCCCAATGTGGTCTATACCGCCCATTACGGCACCGATACGCACCTTTCGGGCGACCCCAATAAGGTGCCGATCTCTCGGGGCATTCCGATTGAAAAGGCAATGACCGACAATGTGCTCATTGCCTTTGAGCAGAACGGTGCGGCAATGAACCCGTTGAACGGCGCCCCGTTGCGTCTGGTGGTGCCGGGCTGGCCTGCCTCAACAGCGCAAAAATGGCTGAACCGCATCCAGTTGCGTGATCAGGTCCATGATGGCGCCAAAATGACAGGCAAGTCCTACCGTGTCCCGGCCTATCCCGTTGCTGCTGGCGAAGATGTTCCGGAAGAGGATTTTGTCATCATCGAACGGATGCCGGTGAAGTCACTCATCACCTTCCCGGCGAACGGGGCTGATATCGGTGCTGCAACACAGGTGCGCGGTCATGCCTGGTCAGGCGATCGCACCATCGAAAAAGTGCAGATATCAATTGATTTCGGAGCCACCTGGCAAATGGCCGAACTTGACGATCCCGTGAACTCGGGAGCCTGGCAGAACTGGCGCGCCGATATCACCTTCCCCAAAGCAGGCTATTATGAAGTCTGGGCCAGGGCCACGGACGATGCGGGCATAATGCAACCTTTCGCCATCGACTGGAACCCCAAGGGGTACCTCAACAACACCATGCATCGGGTGGGGCTGCGCGTCAGCTGAATGGTAGGGGCAGTGCTGCAAAGCGCTGCCCGCCTCCCCGCATTTCGGAGATTTATATGACAAAATCCAGCCTGCGGCTTGGCTTAGCGCTTTGTTTTGCCCTAGCTCTGCCAGCTTCTCTGACCGCGACCAGTTACCAGCCCGCAGAGGACTCCGAGTTTGGTGTGCTGGTGGATGGTGTTGGTGCAGAAACCACATATTACACC
>DROE01000013.1 GCA_011322005.1 Devosia sp. | reverse complement strand
GCGGCGCGGGGCCATGGTTACGCCGCGGGGGGACATTCAGACCCCGGCCTTCATGCCGGTGGGCACGGCTGCCACCGTCAAGGCCATGTATCCCGAGCAGGTGCGTGAGACGGGTGCTGAAATCCTGCTCGGCAACACCTATCATCTGATGCTCAGGCCCGGAGCGGAACGCATCGAACGGCTGGGCGGCCTGCACAGCTTCATGGACTGGGACCTGCCCATTCTCACCGACTCCGGCGGTTTTCAGGTGATGTCGCTGGCCCAGTTGCGCAAGCTGGATGAAACGGGCGTGACTTTCCGCTCCCACATTGATGGCAGCGCCCATGAGTTGACCCCGGAGCGCTCCATCGACATTCAGATAAAGCTGGATGCCGACATCATCATGCAACTGGACGAGTGCATTTCCCTGCCCGCCGAACGCGCCGAAATCGAACGGGCCATGGCGTTGTCCCTGCGCTGGGCCGAGCGCTCAAAAGTCGCGTTCAACGATGCGAGGGGCCGGGCGCTGTTCGGCATCGTGCAGGGGGGCGATGATGTGGATTTGCGGGCCCAATCCGCCGCCGGGCTGATTGATATCGGTTTTGACGGTTACGCGGTGGGCGGGCTGGCGGTGGGCGAACCGCAGGCTGTGATGTTTGAGGTTCTCAATGAAATCACCCCTCATCTTCCCGACGACAAACCGCGTTACCTGATGGGGGTGGGCAAGCCCGATGACCTGCTGGGCGCCGTGGCGCGGGGTATTGACATGTTTGATTGTGTGCATCCCACGCGGGTGGGGCGGCACGGCCACGCTTTTACCCGTTTCGGGGTGGTCAACCTGAAAAACGCCCGCCACAAGGACGACCCCCGTCCGCTCGATGAGCAGTCGCCCAACAGAAATTGCCGCCGGTTTTCGCGCGCCTACCTCAACCATCTGGTCAAGAACGAGGAAATACTGGGCGCAATGATATTGTCTGAGATAAATCTGGCCTATTATCAGGAACTGATGGCGGGCATGCGGGCGGCCATAGAAACCGGCCGGTTTGAAGATTTCGCCGCCAAAACGCG
Organism: Devosia sp.; assembly: GCA_011322005.1. GTDB lineage: Bacteria > Pseudomonadota > Alphaproteobacteria > Rhizobiales > Devosiaceae > DROE01. Next base: position 3,634 of record DROE01000013.1, on the reverse strand, counting down.
GCAGGGTTGGGCTCGGGGCGATATTCCTGAGCTGTAGAGAAGGACAAAGATTGTGGCACAGACTGCACTGGAACAGGCGCTGGATGCGCTGAAGGCCCACAAGGTGCGCATCAGCAAAATATCCATGCGGGAGATGTTTGCCTCCGACCCGGGACGTTTTGACAGCTTTTCGGCCACGGGCTGCGATATCCTGATGGATTACTCGAAGAACCGCGTCGACGCCGATGTTATGTCATCGCTTTTTGCGCTGGCGCGTGGTTCTGGTGTTGAGGAAAAACGCGATGCCATGTGGGCGGGAGAGCGCATCAACACGACCGAAAATCGGGCGGTGCTACATATGGCCCTGCGCTATCAGGGCACTGAACCGGTCAATTTCGACGGGCACGATGTTATGGGTGATGTGCGTCAGGTGCTCGGGGCCATCCGTGAGTTTTCCGAGAGCGTGCGCAATGGCGCCATTGCCGGCTCCACGGGTAAAAAAATCACCGATGTCGTCAATATCGGCATTGGCGGCTCCGATCTGGGGCCTGCGATGGTGACAAAAGCCCTGTCTCCCTTCGGGCGAAAGGATTTGCGGGCGCACTTCGTTTCCAATGTCGATGGTGCCGATATTGCCGACACGCTCAATGGTCTGAACCCCGACAGCACCCTGTTCATCATTGCTTCAAAGACCTTCACCACCGACGAGACCATGACCAACGCCGCTTCGGCCCGGAAATGGCTGGCGGATGGGCTGGGGGAGGCTGCAGTGGCCGCCCATTTCGTGGCCGTCTCCACCAATATTGCCGCCTGCAAGGGTTTTGGCATCGACGAGAAGCGCATATTCGGCTTCTGGGACTGGGTGGGGGGGCGTTATTCGGTGTGGTCCGCTATCGGGTTGCCGGTGGCGCTGGCCATCGGTTACAAGAATTTCGCCGCCTTTCTGGCGGGCGCGGCACAGATGGATGCTCATTTCCTTGAAACGCCGCTGGAGAAAAACCTGCCGGTGATAATGGCGCTTATTGGCATCTGGCACCGCAATGTCTGGGGTTTTGCCACCCAGGCCATACTGCCTTATGATCAGCGTCTTTCGCGCTTGCCCGCCTATCTGCAACAGCTTGACATGGAGAGTAATGGCAAGAGTACCCGCCTTGGTGGCATGGCTGTCACCCTTGGCACGGGGCCCATTGTCTGGGGGGAGCCGGGCACCAACGGTCAGCACGCATTTTACCAGCTCATCCATCAGGGAACCGATATCATTCCGTGTGATTTTCTGCTCGCCGCCAACCCTCAGGAAAATCTGCCCCCCCATCACGATAAGCTGGTGGCCAATTGCCTGGCCCAGTCAGAAGCGCTGATGGTGGGCAAAACGCTTGAGGAGGCACGGGCGGAACTGGTCGGAGCCGGGCTTGGTAAAGACGAAGCGGAAAGGCTCGCCCCCCACAAGGTTTTCCCCGGCAACCGGCCTTCAACGACGTTGCTTTACCGGCAACTCGATCCGGCGACCTTGGGCAAACTGATAGCGCTTTATGAGCACAAGACCTTCGTACAAGGGGTAATCTGGAATATCAATTCCTTTGACCAGTGGGGGGTTGAACTGGGCAAAAAACTTGCCAAAAACCTGTTGCCCGTAGTTCAGGGCAAAGCAGATGCGACAGGTAAAGCACAAGACAGTTCAACTAAGGGGCTGCTGGCTTTTTTTCATCAATCGAGAAAACTCTGAGAACGGCCTAAACGATTAATTTACGTATACGGAAAAAAACGGCGGCAGATTAGTAATTTGTAATGGGCTGGGGACTATTGTTCGATATAATTTTTCTTATGTCGCGGAGGCTGTGCAAAACCGCTTGCTTCCTCACAGCGCAATGATTGGTGGAACAACATGCTTGAGGACCTTGTGGGACTTGCCCGGGAAACATCCAGCGAGAAACGCCGGGAACTCATGGAGCGGGTTGCCGACCTTTTTGTTGAGGGCTCGGAAAAATATACCGACCGGGAACTGGGCCTGTTTGGCGAAGTAATGTCCAAACTGCTTGAAAAGTCAAACGCCACATCGCGGGCGGAACTTTCGGAAAAAGTATCCCGGGATGCGAACACCCCGCGTGATGTCGCTCTGCAACTGGCCGATGACGAGATAGAAATCGCCCGGCCGATGCTGGAGAATTCCCCGAACCTGACCTCCGATGACCTGATGTCACTGGTGAGTTCAAAAGGAACAGAACACCGGGTGGCCATCTCCGGGCGCTCGGACCTCAATGTCGAGATTACGGACGAACTTATTCAGCACGGGGAATGCGAGGTGCTCCGGGCAATATCCGGCAATCAGTACGCCCCGGTTTCAGACTGGGGTTTTGGTGCCATCGCGGAACAGGCGTCAGGAGACGCGCAAATTCAGGCCAACCTTGCCAGTCGCAAGGACATGTCGCTGGCGGCGGCCAAAAACGTTCTGCCTTTGTTGCCCCCCGGTGCCCAACAGCAACTCATGGGGCTGCTTGAGGACGACACGGGCGAGCTTGTGGCACTGGTTGGACAGGCGGTTCGCGACACCTCCGTCAAGAACATTGAGAACAAGATTGAACGCATCGACGCCATGCAGTTGCTTGGGCAGGTCAAGGAGGGAGAGCGTTCGCTGGACAGCGTCATCAGCTATCTGGCCAAACAGGACCGGCCCATGGATTGCGCCATGGTGATATCCAAGCTCTCCAAGATGCCCGAAGAGCAGGTGGCCAGCAGTTTGCTCAAGATCAACGGGCAGGGGATTGCCTTGCTTTGCAAGGCCATCAATATCGGGCGGGAGGCTTTTCACGACCTGGCCAGGATGCGCTATGCCCGCCTCAGCCTGCCTTCTTCCAAGGCAGACGAACTGGCTCTGGCCTATGAGGATGTTGACGCGGGTATCGCTCAAAGAACCCTCAGATTTGTTAGCATGAAAAATTCGGTTTCGATGGCTGTTTGACCACGTCTGAGTGCATAACCTTTTTGCACAGCTGCGCTTGCGCGCAATAATATATTTAAGTTTGTTGACCCCGTGTCTAATACCCCATATCATCCTGGGTGCTTTAGTATAACGGGGGATATAGTGAGTACACCAATTAAATGGGGCGAAGAATTTCTCGTTAATACTACCACACAGTTCGAGCAGTATGCACCCACAATGGCTTCGCTCGCAGATGGTCGCTTCGTTGTGGCATTCACGGACTTCAGCCAAAGCGGGGGCGATAGCTCCGGCGACGCTGTACGTGCGCAAATCTTCAATGCCGACGGCACAAAATCGGGTCCTGAGTTTCTGGTTAACAGCACAACGAGTGCCTTTCAGACGAACCCTGTCATCACTGGTCTGAGTGACGGCAGGTTTGTAGTTGCGTTTGAGGATGATAGCCAGAGCGGTGGCGATACTTCCGGCTCGGCCATTCGCGCGCAGATATTCAATGCCGACGGCACCAAGTCCGGGACGGAATTTCTGGTCAACACAACAGTCAGCAATCAACAGCTCGATCCTCAAATTACTGCCCTTGCAGATGGCAAATTTGTCGTAACTTACAGAGATCTCAGCCAGAGCGGTGCCGATACCTTCGACTCCGCCGTGCGTGCGCAGGTGTTCAATGCTGATGGCACCAAGTCGGGCACAGAGTTTTTGGTCAACACAACCATTGCG
>DROE01000012.1 GCA_011322005.1 Devosia sp. | reverse complement strand
TTGCGGGCGCGACATTTTGACTCGTTCCGTTCCGGCCGGTTCGGGCTACAAGGTATGGATCGGGGATTGTGACATGGCCACAAAGAATTTGAGCCTGACCGGGGTCGAGCGGTTTTTCGGGGACGACGAAATCATCGTTTCAAAAACCGACCTCAAGGGGCGGATTACCTACTCCAACGATGTTTTTCAGATAGTTTCCGGGTTCAGTGAAGCCGAGCTTCTGGGCCAGCCCCATTCCATTATCCGCCATCCCCATATGCCGCGTTGCGTGTTCAAACTGCTCTGGGACACGCTTGCGGGGGGACAAGAGATTTTCGCCTATGTCATCAACCGCTGCAAAAACGGGGACCATTACTGGGTATTTGCCCATGTGACGCCCAGCTTTGATAATGAGGGCAACGTTATCAGCTTTCATTCGTCGCGCCGGGTGCCCGACCGCGATGTTGTTGAAGGTGCCATCGCCCCCCTCTATCAGGCATTATTGCGTGAGGAGCAGAGCCACTCAAGCGCCAAAGAGGGCATGGCCAGTTCGTTCCAGATGGTGCTCAAGGTTCTGGAAGACAACAAGATGGATTATGACGAGTTCATCTTCTCCCTGTCCAAAACCGATGAGAAACGGGCCGGTTAACTCCTTCTCACATCGGACAGGTGAGCAAAAAAGCTCCGCGGGCAGATAAAAGCCGCGTTTGTGGAAACAAGTATTTGCCAAACCCCGGGGCGCACCCTATCGCCGGTCCCCGTGCCTGGCGTATGATTGGGCAACAGATTCTCTTTTTGCTCAGGACGCCTGGCTCATGCACCTTCTGCTCGTTGACGGATCAACCTTCATCTTTCGCGCCTATCACGCCCTGCCCCCGTTGACGCGCAAGTCCGATGGCCTGCCCATGGGCGCGGTGTCGGGTTTCTGCAACATGTTGTTCAAGCTCACGGATGACCTCAAGGGCGAGGATGCCCCCACCCATATGGCGGTGATTTTTGACTATTCGGGCAAGTCGTTCCGCAACGATTTTTATCCCGAATATAAAGCTCACCGCCCCCCGGCGCCCGAGGATCTGGTGCCCCAGTTTCCCCTGACCCGGGCCGCCACCCGCGCCTTTTCAATCCTTGGCATTGAGCAGGAGGGTTTTGAGGCAGATGATTTAATCGCCACCTATGCGCTGATGGCCAAGGCGATGGGCGGGCGCACCACCATCGTTTCCAGCGACAAGGACCTGATGCAACTCATCGACGACGAGGGCACGATCCGAATGCTCGATACGATGAAAAACCGCTGGATTGGGCCTGAAGAGGTGTTGGAAAAATTCGGTGTCACCCCGGATAAGGTCATCGAGGTGCAGGCGCTGGCGGGGGACAGCGTCGATAATATCCCCGGCGTGCCCGGCATCGGCGTCAAAACCGCGGCTCTGCTTATCAACGAGTTTGGCGACCTTGAGACCTTGCTGGCCCGCGCCGGTGAAATCAAGCAGAACAAGCGCCGCGAGAACCTCATTGAGTTTGCCGAACAGGCCCGCATCTCCCGGCAGTTGGTGACCCTGAAAACCGATGTGCCAGTCGAGCATCCCTTGGGTGAGATGGAGCGCCAGCCGCTGACGCCTTCCGTGCTGCTGCCTTTCCTCAAAGCGCTGGAGCTCAACAGTTTTTCAAGGCGTATGGCGGCGTTTCTTGAGGCCGACCTTGACGCCTTTGAGCCCGATCCCGAATTTGCCGCCAAATCCGGCACAAGCAATCCGGGGTCTGAGCCGAACGCCGGCAATGGCGGGGAGAACGCTTCGGACAACAGCCCCGCCGCCCATGCCGAGACGGTACTGGCGCGCATCAAGGCAATTCCCGTCAACCACGACAAATACCAGACTGTGCGTGATGAAGAAGCGCTCGCCAGATGGGTTGAGGCCATCGTTGCCAGGGGCCATGTGGCCCTCGACACCGAGACCACCGGGCTTGACAATCAGCAGGCTGCGCTGGTGGGCATTTGCCTTGCCACCGAGCCGGGGCAGGCCTGCTATATTCCGCTGGCCCACACCGAGGGCGAGGACGATATGTTCGGCGGCGGCAAAGCCGAGGGGCAGATGGACCTGGTTCGCGCCATTGAAATGCTCAAACCGGTACTGGAGGACCCCTCCATCCTGAAAATCCTGCAGAACGCCAAATATGACATGGGCATTCTGGCCCGCTACGGGGTTGACCTTGCCCCCATCGACGACACCATGCTGCTCTCCTACGCCATTGACGGCGCGCGCAATAACGGCATGGATGCCCTCTCCGACCACTGGCTCGACCACAGGCCGATAAAGTTCTCTGACTTGGCTGGAAGCGGCAAAAAACAAAAGACTTTCGACCAGCTCGAAATTTCGGAAGCCGCGAAATATGCTGCCGAGGATGCCGACATCACCCTCCGGCTGTGGCATGTGCTTAAAAGCCGGCTGGTGGCAAAAAAATCCGTCACCCTATATGAAACGCTGGAGCGTCCGCTGGTTCCGGTGCTGGCGCGCATGGAGGCGCGCGGCATTTGTGTTGACCGCCAGATTCTGGCGCGACTGTCCGGGGATTTTGCCCAGCGCGCGGCAGCGCTTGAAGCCGAGGCTCACACCATTGCCGGAGAAAAATTCAACCCC
>DROE01000011.1 GCA_011322005.1 Devosia sp. | reverse complement strand
GGAACCTCGTGGAGAGATACTTCAACAAGCTCAAACACTTCCGCCGTATCGCCACCCGTTTCGAAAAACTCGCGGTCACATTCCTCTCAGCCGTCGCACTCGCATCCGCAAGACTTTGGACAAGAGCTTATGAGTCCACAACCTAGAGCACTTCCGGGCTAAGTCCGCTTCGACAGCGTCCGTTCCACCGCATTCTGCCAGCCCTTGAGTTTCTTGTTGCGCTGGCGCCGGTCAATCTGAGGGGTGAACTGGCGCTCAAGCGACCAGGAATTGGCAAAATGGCGCTCGTTGGGCCACACCCCCACATGGGCGGCGGCCAGCCATGCGGCCCCCAGCGCCGTGGTCTCAAGAATTGTGGGACGGTCCACCGGTGCATCCAGAATGTCGGCCAGAAACTGCATGGTCCAGTCCGAGGCCACCATGCCCCCGTCCACCCGCAGCACGGTGTCATCGCCTTCGCCCTTCCAGTCGCGCTGCATGGCGTCGGTCAGGTCCTTTGTCTGGTAACACACAGCTTCAAGCGCCGCCCGCGACAGTTCCGCGGGGCCGGTATTGCGGGTCAGCCCGAAAATGGCTCCGCGCGCATCTGCATCCCAGTAGGGCGCGCCAAGGCCGACGAAAGCGGGCACCATGTAAACGTCCTGGTTGTCATCAGCATTCGCCGCAAGAGTGCCGGACTGGCTGGCATCTTCGATGACTTTTAGACCATCGCGCAACCATTGCACCGCCGCCCCGGCGACAAAAATTGACCCCTCAAGCGCGTAGGTTACCTTGCCGTTGAGCCGGTAGGCCACCGTGCTGAGCAACCGGTTTTTTGATCGCACCAATTGATCGCCCGTGTTCAGGACAACAAAACATCCGGTTCCGAAAGTCGCTTTCATCATGCCCGGTTTGAAACAGGCCTGACCAACGGTTGCCGCGTGCTGATCCCCCGCAACCCCGCGAATGGCGATGGGGGCACCAAACAGGTCGGCCGACGTCACCCCGTAATTGTCGGCGCTGTCCTTCACCTCCGGCAGCAACTCTGATGGAACCTTGAGAATGCCCAGAAGCTCTTCGTCCCACTCCTGAGTTTCGATATTGAACATCAGGGTACGGCTGGCGTTGGTCGCGTCGGTTGCGTGCACCTCGCCCCCGGTCAACCGCCAGATCAGGAAACTGTCAATGGTGCCAAAAGCCAGCTTTCCGCGCCGGGCCCGCTCGCGAAGCCCGGAAACATTTTCCAGGAGCCAGCGCAGTTTGGTGCCCGAAAAATAGGGGTCAAGCAGCAGACCCGTCTTGCCGGTGAATATTTTTTCCCTGGCCGCAAGTTTTAGTGTCTCGCACATGGATGCGGTGCGCCGGTCCTGCCAGACGATTGCGTTATAGACCGGAACCCCGGTCTCCCGGTCCCATACGACAACGGTTTCGCGCTGGTTGGTAATGCCGATGGCCGCCACCTGCTCGGCGGTTATGTTGGCTTTTTCCATCGCTTCCCGGCAGGTGGTAACAACACTTTCCCAGATTTCTTCGGGGTCATGCTCAACCCAGCCTGAATCGGGAAAAATCTGGCTGAACTCTTTTTGGGCCGCCGAAATGATTTTCTGGTTGTCATTAAAAACCATGGCCCGGCTTGACGTGGTGCCCTGATCTATCGCCAATATATAGTCGCTCATTGAGTCCTCTTTTGCCTGATATTGCCGCCGGGGCTGCAGGCCCCGTCTGTCCGGTTCTTTGCGCCTTCGATTTTGCCACAGGTAGGTTTCGCTGATAAGTGTTTCATTTTATGGGCGATATGTTCGTATTTTGAAAGGGCTCAAGTTTCAATGAGTGCAAAAGTACTGATTACCGAAAGACTGCTGGCCTCCTGCGAACAGGCAATTATTGAAAAACTGAACGGGGTACGTCTTTACGAACAGCAGGACCCCGAGACATTTCTTAAAGAGCATGGAGGGGAGTTCCCTGCCATTGCCGGATTTGCCGTGTCAAAAGAGTTGATTGAAGCCCTGCCCAATCTGCGCCTTATCGCCAACTTTGGTGTCGGCTATGATGGTGTGGACATCAGGGCTGCGAAGGACCGCTCGATTGCGGTGACCAACACCCCTGATGTGCTTAGCGAGGCCATGGCCGAAATCACCCTCGGGCTGATGGTTTCGCTGGCCCGCCGTCTGCCTCAGGCTGACCGGTATGTGCGTGAGGGACGTTGGCCTGAGGGCCCTTTTCCCCTGCAAAACCAGTTGACCGGAAAAACAGTCGGTATTGTCGGCCTTGGGCGTATCGGCAAGCAGATCGCCGAATTGTGTCAGGCCTTCAAAATGCGCGTTGTCTATTTTGGCCGTAACAAACAGGCTGACATTCCTTACGTCTACTATGATAATCTGGTCGATATGGCGGGGGATGCCGACTGGCTGGTGGTGGTCACTCCCGGAGGTGCGGCGACAAAAAACCTTGTCAGCAAGGAAGTGCTTCAGGCCCTGGGGCCAAAAGCGTATCTGGTCAATGTCGCCCGTGGCTCGGTGGTTGAAGAAAAGGCGCTGATTGATCTACTGCAAAACGGAGGGCTGGCCGGGGCCGCCCTTGACGTGTTTGCAAACGAACCAGATGTGCCCCAAGAGCTTTTGACGCTGGAAAACGTGGTGCTCTCCCCCCATCAGGGCAGCGCCACCCATCAGACCCGGTTCGCCATGGGCGCACTGGTGGTCGCCAACCTTGAAGCATTTTTTGCCGGCGAGCCTTTGCTGACGCAGGTGGTTTAGTTCGTGACTTAGCCCCGGCTTTGCCGACCTTGTGAAAAGAACGGCGCAAACAGCGGAATGGCAACCCCCAGAAGCAAAAGACGCCACGTATGGTGGGCAGCAACAAAGGCACTGTCATAGCCAAAGGCCAGACCCAGCGCTATCATCGCTTCGAGCGCACCGGGTGCAAGGCCCAGCCAGATTTGACCCAGAGGCATGTCCATATATGTTGCTAGAACCATCGCACTGGCAGTTACTGTGCCCACCGCAATGGCGGTGACGGCCAGCCCGGCCGCTGCTGACTGACGAAGTTCGGCCCAGCTCACCCCGGACATGCGTGAGCCGATAAGCGCGCCCATCAAAAGAAATGCAAATCCGGTCAGGGGGTCGGGCAACTGGCCCTGATAAAACCCGGCAAGTTTTCCGATAACCGCCACCGCCATCGTGCCCAGGATGAGGCCGCCGGGAACCTTGAGCAGTTCGAGCGCCACCCCTCCGATGATGCAGGCAACGGCCAACATGCTGATGGGGAAGAGACCAAGAACCGTCCCCTGGTTGATGGGTTCGGCGGGCAGGTCACCTCCCAGCATTGCCCCGATAGGCAGAACGATGGTGAGCGCCAGCACCCGCACACCCATGATGATTGAGATGCGCCGACTGTCGGCAACTCCGGTAGCGGTCAGGGCCAGAACGAGGCTGAGATGCCCGGGCATCGCTGAATAAAATGCGGTTGCTCGGTCCAGCCTGAACAGATGGCGAAGCACAAACCAGCTTGCAGCGATGATAAGAGCGAGCATGAGAACCAGCCCGGCCATGCTCAGGGGCCACCGGCTCACCAGTTGCAGGGAATCGCTGGCGACATTTACCCCAACCGCCATACCCACAATGATAAAACCCAGATACATCAGTGGCTTGGAGATTGAGAGCTTCAGCCCCCAAAACCCCGCAACCGCAACGGCAATTGCCCCGCCAGCCAGCAGGGCCGCCGGCATATTGAGCCACAACGCCACCAGACCGCCGCCAAGCGCAATGGTCAGTGTGACGGTGTCGCGTCTGATTGCCTGGTATTCAAATGGGAGCGCTTTCACGAAGCGGGCAGGGCGGTTTCAACCATTTTCACCCAATAGGTGCAGCCAAGGGGGATGATTTCGTCGTTAAAATCGTAGGTGTCCTGATGCAGATCGGCACTGTCGCCATTGCCCATGAAAATGAACGCGCCGGGACGGGCGCTGGACATATAGGCAAAATCCTCTCCCCCCATGACCGGTGCAACATTGGTCTCCACCTTATCGTCTCCGGCGATCTCGCGGGCGATTTTTGCGGCAAATTCGGTCTGTGCAGGAGCGTTGACCACCACCGGATAACCGCGCTTGTATTCGAGCCGGGCGCTGGCGCCAAAGGCATCGGCGATTTTGGGAACCATTTCACCCATCCGCTTTTCCATCAGCGCGCGAACCTCTTCGTCCAGAGTACGCACGGTTCCCTTCAACTCCGAAGAAGCCGGAATGACGTTGAATGCCGCTCCGGCGTGGATCTGGGTGACACTGAGAACCGCTGACTTGACGGGGTCGACATTGCGCGAGACCAGTGTTTGCAGGGCCACAGTCATTTGCGCCGCAATCATAACCGGATCAACACCCATTTGCGGCATGGCCGCATGACCGCCCATTCCTTCTACCTCGATGATAAACTCATCGGTCGCCGCCATCATACCGCCTTCGCGTATGGCAAACTGCCCCACCGGAAGGCGCGGCATATTGTGCATGCCAAACACCTCGTTTATGCCAAACCGGTCCATCAGGCCATCATCGACCATGGCCTTGCCTCCGGCGCCACCCTCCTCTGCCGGTTGAAAAATAACGATTGCGGTACCATCAAAGTTGCGCGTTTCGGCCAGATATTTCGCCGCGCCCAGCAACATGGCGGTATGCCCGTCATGGCCGCAGGCGTGCATTTTGCCCTCTGTTGTTGAGGCATAGGGTTTCCCGGTCGCTTCTTTTATCGGCAGTGCGTCCATGTCCGCCCGCAGGCCGATGACCTTGCCGTTTGTAGCCTGACGCCCCTTGATGACGCCAACCACGCCGGTGCGCCCCATGCCGGTGACTACCTCATCAACGCCAAAGGATTTGAGCAGTTCTACAACCTTGCCCGCGGTGCGGTGCACATCATAAAGCAATTCGGGATGGGCGTGCAGGTCGCGCCGCCAGCCGGTGATTTCTTCATGGAACTCGGCAATGCGATTGATGACGGGCATAACAACATCCTTGAGAAAATTTTGGCGAGCCTTCTTTTTGCGCTCCAGCGCCATCGCGTCAACCGCTCAGGGAAATTTCTCGTTACTCAGAAATATTGACTTCGAAAATCTCGCCGCCGGAAAGTGGAATTTTTAATTGCCAGCCGCCTGCAAGGCGCGTCAACAGGAAATCCCCGGTCGCCTGCGCGGGCAAGGGATACCGGGCAATTTCGCGAGATTGCCGGCTGGTAAAACCCAGAATCCGCAGGGTGGAGTAATCTCCGCTGAGCACAGCGATGTCGTCAATGCCGTCTCCATCAAAATCCGCGCTCGCCGAAAGCCCGGTTTCCGGCGCGCCATTATGGTGATTTGAAATGTCGGGCACGCTGGCGAAGCGGACAAAAGTCCCATTCTCAATTGTCCAGATTTCAAACTGCTTGGACAGGTGCGGTTTTTGCACCAGCGCCACGTCGAGTTGCCCGTCGCCATCATAATCGGCAATGCCTGCCGGGTTGAGCCAGCGAAAGGCCATCCCGATAAAAGGCGTGCGGGCCTTGAGAACCAGTTGCCCCCCTTCAAGCGCATAGGCAGCAAGGGCCGAACCGCGCTCCGATGATGTCAGCACGACAATAATCTCGTCGCGTCCATCGCCGTCAAGGTCGGCCAGCCGGGCGATGCGATCCTCAAAGACAAAATTCTCACCAAGCATCAAGGTGATAACCCGCCCTTTAGCTGAAACCACGCGCAAACCGGAAGGCTCATATTCCTGACCGCGCACAAAGTGGGGGTAGCGCGCGGTGGGGGCGATCAGCCAGGCCTTTGCAATGTCCCGGGTGCCGTTGCTGACGACAACACCGGGGATGGCCTCGGGGTCTTGGGTACCGTTTGGCAATTGAACTGCGGCCAGAGCGGGCCCGGCGGCCAGCAGCGATAAAAGGACAACAAATATCATGCGCATTTTTGCCTCGGGCGTTTTTTCCAGACCCCCCGGGTTGCACGCCCGTTTGTAGCGAGGTTCTTCGCGCCTGTGCGATAAACGTTGTTCACGCCTTCGCGAGCAAATCAAGGGTCCGGGCCGGTGAAAAATAGGTGCCAGATCAATTGCAAATGCGGCACGAAGGCATATAACTCCAGATGGAAACTCGCCTAAAACCATCAAGGACAGGCCCCATGTTCGAGACACTGAAAAAGGCCCCGGTCGACAAGATTTTTGCATTGCTGGGAGAATATCGCGCTGACCCGCGCGACGACAAGCTCGATCTCGGGATTGGCGTTTTCAAGGACCCCTCGGGTAACACCCCGGTTATGGCCGCTGTAAAGAAAGCTGAACAGCGCATATTTGATGCCCAGACTACCAAAACCTATGTGGGGGTTTCGGGCAATCGGGGCTTTTGTGATGCTATCGTTGACCTCGTTTTCGGCGATGCCATAGACCCCGACCGGGTTGCCTCAGTGCAGGCCCCGGGGGGAACCGGCGCTCTCTGGGTCATCATTCAACTGCTCAACCGCGCCAGACCGGGTGCAAAGGTCTGGATGTCCGACCCCTCATGGCCCAATCATTGGCCGATGATGGAACTGGCGGGACTGTCTCCACAGACCTATCCCTATTTC
>DROE01000010.1 GCA_011322005.1 Devosia sp. | reverse complement strand
GACAGCGCTATTCTCATGCACAATGCCTCAACCCAGTTCGCCGATGGCGGCGAGTTCGGCATGGGTGCTGAGATCGGCATCGCCACCGGCAAGATGCACGCCCGCGGGCCCGTTGGTGTTGAACAACTCACCAGTTTCAAATATCTGGTTGCCGGAACCGGTCAGACCCGCCCCTGATGTCATTTTCCGCCAAACCACCCCCCATTGAGATTATTCCGGGCATTACCGACCTGCCAACGTCCGCGCCCGGCATGCGCATCGGGCTGTTTGGCGGCAGTTTCAATCCTCCCCACAAAGGGCACCGGCTGGTCTCCCGTCAGGTGCTGAAGCGGCTTGACCTTGACGCCATGTGGTGGCTGACAACGCCGGGCAACCCCTTGAAGGACCCAACCGAACTCGCCCCCCTGGCCCAGCGTGTAATGGCGGCACGCAGCCTTGTCGACCACCCGCGGGTTCACGTCACCGGCTTTGAGGCCGCCCACGGCTTTCGCTACACTTATGATACGCTTTCCTATTTGCGCAAAACCCTGCCCGACCGCCACTTCGTCTGGATAATGGGGGCGGACAGTTTTGTCGGTTTCCACAAGTGGGAGCACTGGCGCAAGATTGCCGACCTGATGCCACTGGTGATTTACGCCCGTCCCGGCTCATCCCGGCGCGCGCCATTTTCGAAGGCCGCAACAACCCTTGCCCGCTATCGCCTGGACCAGTTTGACGCCAATATCGTCGCCACCAGTCCCGCACCGGCCTGGATTTATCTAACCGGTCTGATGTCGGGGGCCTCCTCCACCGAGCTTCGCAACAGGCAAAACGACGAATTTCAACAATTAGGTCTTGAACGCAGTTGAACAGACGCGCATATTCCCATTCAAGATATGAAATTCGTCCGGGATTCTTGATAGCCATTTCCAGCCCAGCATCAAATGAGCGCATCCCCCTTGCACCTGCCACGCCGATTAGGGTGAAGGCCTGATGGCGCACAAGACTTCAAAAGAAACGCCTGATGCAAAAACGGACACCAACTCCCACATGCTCGATATTGTTCTTGAAAGCCTTGACGACGCCAAGGCTGAAAACACCATTTCCATTGACATGGAGGGAAAATCCCCCATGTCCGACCATATGGTTGTGACCTCGGGCCGCTCGCATCGTCATGTGGGGGCGGTTACCGACCAGCTTTCAAAGGCGCTCAAGGAGGGGGGCTATGACAAACCGCGCATTGAAGGCCTGCCCAATTGTGACTGGGTGCTGGTCGATGCCGGAGATGTCATCATCCACATTTTCCGCCCCGAAGTACGTGACTTCTATAATCTTGAAAAATTCTGGCTGACCGAACTGCCCTCAGAGCGCAACTAGGGCAACAAATGCGCCTGTCCGTCATCGCCATTGGCCGCATGAAATCAGGGCCCGAACGTGAACTGGTCGAGCGCTATCTGAAGCGCTGCCGCGCCTCCGGCCCCGCCATCGGCTGGCAGGGCTTTGAAGTCAGCGAGTTTTCCGAATCCCGAAAAAACACCGCGCCTTTGCGCAAATCCGAGGAAGCAAAAGCCATCCTTGGTACCCTGCCAACAGGTGCCAGCCTGATTGCACTTGATGAAGCCGGCTCCAACTGGACCAGTGAAAAATTTGCTCTAAACATCGCCCGCCTGAGTGAACAGGGCACAGGCCATCTCGGTTTTGTCATCGGGGGCCCCGACGGGTTGGCTGAAAGCGTTCGCAGCAGCGCTGCTCATGTGCTGAGTTTTTCCCCCCTTACCTGGCCCCACCAGCTGGTGCGCATCATGCTGGCCGAACAACTCTACCGCGCAACCACCATTCTTGCCGGACACCCCTATCACCGAAGTTAGGGCGTGGCCCATTGGCCCGAACTGCCCTATTATCGCCGCCAACTTGCATTAGCCGTCCTGATTCGCCGCTTCACAGATGAACCTTTTCCATGAGCCCACCGAAAAGACGCGCCCGCTGCCTTGCCCTCGCCCTGTTTCTCAGCCTTGGCATCCCGGCTCTTCTGGTTACCCCGCTCATGGCCCAGACCTCCAGCCACCAGGCCGCCGCCCAGGCTGAGCGCGAACTGGCTGAAATTCAGGCGGCCATTAGCCTTTCGAGCGAAAAACGCGAAGAGCTCGCCAGGGAAATCGCCGAGATGGAAGGCGACCGCACCCGCCAGAATGCCGAACTGATTGCTGCCGCCCAGCGCGTAAAGCTCACCGAAATCGAGGTTGGCATCATGGAAGAAAATCTTACCGGTCTGCTCGGGGATGAACGCGAAATCCGCGCCCGCCTTGAAAGCGCCGACACCAATATCGCCAGCCTGCTGGCCGCCCTGCAGCGCATCTCCAAAAACCCGCCCCCCGCATTGATCATCAACCCCTCGGACGCGCTCAACTCCGCCCGCACCGCTTCCCTTCTGGCTGAAATCCTGCCCCAGCTGCGCTCAAGAGCCGATGCGGTAATCGCCGATTTGAACCGGCTCTCTGAATTGAAGCAGCAGGTGCTGGAGGAAAAAAATCAGCTTACCGCCCGCCTCTCCACCCTGCTGGAAGAACAGTTGCGCATCGCCACCCTCATCGAAGCGCGCAAGCGCGGCGTCGTCATAGTTTCGGCAGAACTTGAAGCCCAGGAGCGCGAAGCCGAAGCGCTGGCGGCCGAAGCCACCTCCCTCAACCAGCTTACTGCTACTCTAAAGGAGCGTATTTCTGCAGTCACCGAAGCTGCCGCTGCAGCCGAGACCGCCGATGGCGCGAGCCCAGTGCCCCAACTGCCCCGCGAAACCATAGAACTGGCGCTGGCCAATACCGAGCGCACCAGCCCTGCCATTCCTTTTACTTCCGCCAAGGGATATATGGTCATCCCCGCCGCCGGAGTCGTCGTAATGGATTTTGGTGAGAATGACGGTTTTGGCAGCATCGCGCAGGGCGTTTCCATCGTTACCCGCGCGCAAGCCCAAGTCGTGGCCCCTGTCGATGGCTGGGTGATGTACAAGGGCCCCTACCTTAATTACGGCCAAATCATCATTATCAATCCCGGCCAGGGCCACACGATATTGCTGGCAGGACTGGAGACAGCAACGGTGGAGCTTGGTCAATTCGTACTTATGGGCGAACCGGTGGGCACAATGGGTTCACGAACAATTGGCCAAACCGTGACAACAAGCGCTGGCGTCTCCCGGCCAACACTTTATATAGAAATTAGAAATCAGGACGTGCCCCTGGACCCCGCCCCATGGTGGGCCGGTGCAACGCCCCCAACACAAACGGCGTCTCAGACCCAGAGCGGATAGAACCACCATGCGTTTCCCAAGCCCGACCAATTCCCTGCGTTCAGTCTGCCTCGCCGCGCTGATGGTCACCTCGGGAACCTTTGCCCTGCAGGCCCAAGAAGGCGCGCCGGAGGAAGACGAAGTTGCACTGTCCTCCCAGGAGGTCCTTGAGCAGCTTCAATTGTTTGGCGACGTGTTCGACCGGATAAGAGAGGAGTATGTGGATGTACCCAACGAACGCGAGCTTATTCAGGCAGCCATTGATGGCATGCTCACCTCGCTCGACCCTCATTCAGGTTACCTCTCCCCCGAGAGTTATACCGAGGTGCGCCAGGACACCTCGGGGGAGTTTGGCGGGCTTGGCATAGAAGTCACGATGGAAGAGGGCATCGTCAAGGTTGTCTCTCCCATTCCTGACACACCCGCCGAGCGCAATGGTCTTTTGGCCAACGACTACCTCATCAAACTCGATGGCGAACCGGTTCTGGGCAAGAGCATGGACGAAGCAATCGGCATGATGCGCGGTCTGGTCGGCACTCCCATCACCGTGACCGTGGTCCGTGAAGGTGTTGACGACCCGTTCGACGTTGTACTGGAACGTGACGTAATCCCCTTGCGCGCAGTTCGCTGGATTCTGGATCGCGACATTGGCATCATGCGTCTGGACCGGTTTTCAGAGCAGGCCTATACCGGTGTTGAAAGCGCAATAAAGGACATGATTGAGGAACGCGATGGCGAATTGCCCAAGGGGCTCATTCTTGATTTGCGCAACAACCCGGGCGGCCTGGTTGATCAGGCGGTTTTTGTTGCTGACGCCTTTCTCTCCCGCGGTGCGATCGTGCTCACCCGCGGCCGCACCGAGTTTGAGAGCAGCCGCTATGATGCTGTTCCCGACGATCTGGACCGGCTTGTCGCCGATGTGCCTTTGATCGTTCTGATCAATGGCGGCTCGGCCTCGGCTTCCGAGATTCTTGCCGGTGCGCTTCAGGACCAGAAGCGCGCGGTACTGGTCGGCACCCGCTCTTTTGGCAAGGGGTCGGTGCAGAACATAATTTCTCTTGGTCCCAACGGCGCCATGCGCCTGACCACTGCGCGCTACTATACTCCGTCCAACCGCTCTATTCAGGCCAGTGGCATCCAGCCCGATATTGAGATCTTTCAGGACGTGCCCAAAGAATTCGAGGGGCGCGATGAAATTATCGGCGAGGCGGCTCTGGCCGGACAGATAGGAGGTGGCAGCGAGCAGGAAGCAACCCGCGGTTCATCTGTTTATGTGCCCACGGACCGGTCCCTTGACACCCAGCTCAACTATGCAATCGACCTGATATTGGGTGACGAGGTCAATGAAGCCTATCCCCCTGATCAGAACGAGTGATCATGTGCTACAAGCCTTGTTAATCTGCTGATTCGGGGCAAATCCCCGGCTATCGTGACGGATAAGACCCATGGCCGACGACCTGAGCGCACCTCTGGGCAAAAAAAAGCCCAAACGCACCTTTCCCGGATTCTCCGTTGATCTGGCCCGTCTGCCCCTTGGGCGCATCACGGTCGGATTGCTGATTCTGGCACTGGCGGTTCCCCTTGCCCGGGTCATGCTGGTTGACGACCCCGATGGTGGTCGCCCCGTGGCCGAGGTTCCCATCAGTATCGAAATCAACACCAACCCGCTTGCGGAGCGTGTGGGTACCTCCCCGGGTCTCACGTCCGATAGTCAGTCCGCGGAACCCCCGGCCCTTGAACAGGAAACACCAGACGCTGCCCCGCAGGATGTAACACCCACCGGGCAGGCAGAACAGCCCGGCTTTCAGCCTGATGAATTCGGCACCCTGCCAGACCTGAGCGAGCAGACCCAGTATGGAGTGATTCCGCGAATCAGCCAGCAGGGGCGTACTCCTTTTTCCGCGTATGCCCGTGCTTCCATCGGGCCGGAAGCGGCCGGCGGCAAACCGCTCATTGCCATCATTGTTACCGGCCTGGGCCTGAATGAAGCAGGTACTCTTAGTGCAATTGCCGAGCTTCCTGACAATGTTACCCTTGCTTTTGCCCCCCACGGGCGAACACTGGCGCGCACCGCCGCCGCCGCCCGTGCCGGTGGACATGAATTGCTGGTTGAGGTGCCCATGGAACCCTTCGACTATCCCAACTCCGACCCCGGCCCGCGTACCTTGTTGACCAACCAGACCGCCCGCGCCAACCTTGATCACCTGACCTGGGTCATGGCCCAGATAGGTGGCTATGTGGGCCTGATAAACTATCAGGGTGCGCGTTTCACATCTTCCGCCGCCGACCTGGGGCCAGTGATGGAAGAGCTGGGCGCACGAGGCCTTGGCTTTGTGGATGACGGCAGTTCCAACCGCTCGCTTACCCGCCAGCTGGCTCAGGCAAATCAGGTGCCCTACTCTCGGGCCAGCATAAGGCTCGACACCAATCCCTCAAGGCCCGCCATATTGCAGGCGCTCGAACAACTCGAACAGACAGCGGCCAGAGACGGCAGCGCCCTTGGCGTTATTTCGGCCTTGCCCGTTTCCATATCGACTTTGAAAAGCTGGGCCGCCGGCCTTGAAGAGCGGGGCATGGAACTGGTTCCCGCCAGTGCCCTGATGAAGTCTGGCTCCTGATGGGCAAGGGCGCATCAATGGCCAGCCCGTCTCGAACGCACCTGCCCTATCGTGCGTGCGCAGGGGTTGCTCTGTTCAACAGAAAGGGCAAGGTATTTGTGGGCAGACGCAAACATATGCCGCGCTTGGGGTCGGACCAGGCCTGGCAGATGCCCCAAGGGGGAATCGATCCCGGCGAGGATCCGTTTGAAGCCGCTGTTCGCGAACTCTACGAAGAGACCAACATTACCTCTGTACAACTTCTCGCTGCCGCAAAAGATTGGCTGGCTTACGATTTTCCCGACGAGGTAACCGAGCAAAAGAAGCGCAACAAGTTTCGCGGACAACGCCAGATGTGGTTTGCCATGCTTTTCACCGGCGATGATGAGGAAATTGACATCGAGCACCCGGCCAAGGGCAAGCACCGGGCCGAGTTTTCCGATTGGCGCTGGAAAAAACTGCACAAGCTGCCCAAGCTGATTGTGCCCTTCAAGCGCGATGTCTATCGTCAACTGGCCGACTGGTTCGCCGACTTGCCGGACAAAATACGCTCCGGAGAATTTTCGCGGTCACAACCACCCTCGGACCTGACCCAAGAGCCATGAAAACCATTGGCCTTGTCGGGGGCATGAGCTGGGAGTCAACCGCCCATTATTATCGCATCATCAACTCTGAAGCCAAACGGCTGCGCGGGGGTTTGCACTCGGCCCCACTCCTGCTCCATTCGGTTGATTTTGCCCCCATCGCCGCCCTTCAGGCCGCTGGCAACTGGCAGGAAGCCGGTAAAATCCTGGGCAGTGCGGCAAAGGGGCTGGAAAGGTCCGGCGCCGACCTCATTGGAATTGCCACAAACACCATGCACATGGTTGCACCGGCTATCAGAGACGCCATCTCGGTGCCATTGCTCCACATAGCCGGACCCACCGCAGAGCGCCTCATTGAAGATGGTTTCAAAACGGTGGGCCTGCTGGGCACACAATTCACGCTGGAGATGGATTTTTATACAGTGGAACTTGAAAAAGTCGGGCTTGAGCCTCTGGTTCCCCAGGTCGGGATAACCGACCTCAATGCCATAATCTATGAAGAACTGTGCCGGGGGATTGTGCGCAACACTTCCAGAAAAACCTACATCGACGCCATCAGGCATCTGGCCTTGAGAGGCGCGGAAGCCGTTATTCTGGGGTGCACCGAAATTAGCATGCTCATCGACGACGCCGTCAGCCCATTACCCACCTATGACACCACCGAACTGCACGCAAAGGCACTGGTTGCCGCGGCACTGGAGTAAACAGGAGTGTCAAACGACACCCGGATTGCTGATACCTTTTGTCCCTTTACAGGTTCTGCTCAGAATTCGGACCAGTCGCTGTCCAGTGCAGCATTGCCCTGGGAGAGGTAAGACCTGGCAGCATCGCTCACCTTACCGGGTGCGGTATTTTTTCCCGATTGCGAATGTCCCTCCGGTGCCGGCAACTCGGCTTTGTCCAGTTTGAATACATCCACAATCCCGTCCAGTTCGGCGACCTGATTGTTGGTTTTTTCAATCGCAGCGTTTGTCTGTTCAACAAGCGCAGCGTTATGCTGTGTCATTTCATCCATCTGCCGGATAGCCGCATTGATCTCTTCAATGGAGGAAGCCTGCGCCCGACTGGCCGCCGCCACCCGTTCCATGATCCCGGTATTGGCTTTTGCGTCCTCCATCATTGAAGTGAGCTTCCTTGACGCCACCGCAACCAGGTCGGTACCCTGCTCCACTTCTTCGGCGCTCTGTTCAATAAGTTCCTTGACTTCATTTGAAGCCGCGGCCGCGCTTTGCGCAAGCCGCCTGACCTCAACCGCAACGACCGCAAAGCCCTTGCCGGCCTCTCCGGCCCGGGCCGCTTCAATGGTCGCGTTCAGCGCCAGCAGATTGGTCTGCTCAGAGATCTCGGTAATGGCTTCGGTGACCTTGCCGATCTCCTTGGCCGCGGTACCCAGTTCGTCTACCTTGGCCGAG
>DROE01000009.1 GCA_011322005.1 Devosia sp. | reverse complement strand
TTATCGGGCAAGACCGGTTTGGCTCTGGACATCCGCCAATCTGAAACCCAAGGGGGACGGGCCCTTTTGCGCCAATACCGGCGCGAAGTCCTTCGGCCATATCCCCATATGGTCTTCAATCCTTCGCTTGGTCCTGTCACAAAAACGCTCCGTCAGAATGGTTCAATCTAAACATGAAACGGTCTAGGGGCGGGGCACGCTCTTGCTCCGCTTTTCTGCACCACAACAGGACAGTTGGATTGCCGGTTCACCACGTTTGTCTCTTGACGTCCGTGGCAATTGAAGTCTTGGCACCTCAAGCGGAGCCGAAAACCGCACTAAAAGTCTCGGTCACGGGGATTTCAGTCCTGAAGTTCGGCACGAATGGCGTCCAGCGCCGCCTCGGCTCTGGTCCCGTCCGGACCACCGGCCTGGGCCATGTCGGGGCGGCCACCTCCACCCTTGCCGCCAAGGGCGGCGGAACCGGCGCGTACAAGATCAACCGCGCTTAAATTGTCCGTCAAATCAGAGGTAACACCCACGGCAACTGCCGCTTTTCCGTCCCCCCCAGTCCCCACGATCGCGACTACACCCGAGCCGATTTGTTTTTTGCTCTTATCAACCAGGCCACGCAAATCTTTGGGCTGTATATCCCCGATCACTCGCCCCAAAAAACTGACACCCCCGATGTTCTGGGTTTCCCCGGCCCCTGCCTTGGCATCTTCCAGAGCCAGCTTCTGGCGTGCTTCCGCCAACTGGCGCTCCAGTTTTTTGCGTTCTTCAAGCAGGAGTTGCACTTTCTCAACCGCTCCTTGTGGTGCGGATTTCACTGCCGCGGCGATGGCACGCAACTGTTCCCTTTGTGCACCCAGCCAGTTCCGCGCTCGGGCACCCGTCAACGCCTCTATCCTGCGTACTCCCGCAGCAACCGAGTTTTCCTGAACCACGCTCACAAGACCGATATCGCCAGTACGTCTGACATGCGTGCCCCCGCACAACTCCATGGACCAGACTTTTCCCGCGCGCTTCCCCTCAGGCACTTCGCCCATGGAGACAACCCGCACCTCATCACCGTACTTCTCGCCGAACAGCGCCATGGCCCCTGCTTCGCGAGCCTCATCAACGTCCATCAGCCGGGTCTCAACGGCACTGTTCTGAACGATGATTGCGTTGGCCAGATCCTCAATCTTTGCGATCTCGCCAGCGGAAACCGGCTTTGTGTGAGAAAAGTCAAAGCGCAATCGGTCAGGACCGACCAGTGAGCCTTTCTGCACAACATGGGAACCCAGAACCTGACGCAACGCCTCATGCAAAAGATGGGTGGCCGAGTGATTGGCACGGATGGCGCAACGCCGCCCGGTATTCACCTGCAACTGCATGGCAAGGCCCCTATCAAGCTCTCCCCTGGTAACCTCCGCCTTGTGGGCAAACACCTCCCCTGCCTGTTTCGACACATCCAGAACCCGGGCTTCCCCCTTATCGGAGCTCAGTTGACCCGTGTCCCCCACCTGCCCCCCGGCCTGCGCATAAAACGGCGTTTGATTGAAAACAACGAAACCTGTTTCACCCGCTTTCAGCGTTTGTACTTCTGCGCCGTCCTTGACAAGGGCAATGATCTCGCCCTCCGACCTTTCCGTCTCATAGCCAAGGAACTCTGTGGCGCCGGCTTTGTCAGCGACACCGAACCACACTTCATCGGTTGCGGCGGCGCCGGATCCTTTCCAACTGGAGCGCGCCAACGCTTTCTGCTCCCTCATCGCAGCATCGAAACCGGCCAGGTCGACACTGTTTGAGGTTGCACGAAGCGCGTCCACAGTCAGATCGAGCGGGAAGCCATAGGTGTCATAGAGCCGGAATGCTGTTTCGCCCGCCAGCGCCTCACCTGGCTTTAGCGCAGCCACTTCTTCGTTGAGCATCTGCAACCCGCGCGAAAGTGTTTTGAGAAACCGTTCCTCCTCCAGACGAACCGTCTCGCTCACCATTGCCTCGCCCTGAACCAGTTCCGGATACGCCTGCCCCATTTCCTGTGCCAGAACCGGCACAAGCTTGTGGATGACCGGCTCACCGGCCCCAAGAAGGGTCGCATGGCGCATGGCCCGTCGCATGATGCGCCGCAACACATAGCCCCGGCCCTCGCTCGAAGGCAAAACTCCCTCGGCAATCAGAAAACTCATCGAGCGCAGGTGATCGGCAACAACCCGCTGGGAAACCAGATTGTCGCTAATCAGGGATGAACCGGTTACCTGGGCCGCGCCATCCACCAGCACCTTGAAAAGGTCAGTCTCAAAAACATTGTTGGTGCCCTGAAGCAGTGCGGAAATACGCTCAAGCCCCATGCCGGTGTCAACACATGGATGCGGCAAAACCAGCCGCGAACCATCTGGTTGCTGGTCGAACTGGGTAAACACCAGATTCCAGATTTCAATGAACCGGTCGCCGTCCTCTTCTGCACTGCCCGGCGGGCCACCCCAGACATCCTCGCCATAATCATAGAATATCTCGGAACTGGGTCCGCACGGGCCTGTGTCGCCCATCGACCAGAAATTGTCGCTGGTTGCGATGCGGATTATGCGGCTCTCCGGCAGCCCGGCAATCCGGCGCCAAAGATCAAACGCCTCGTCGTCCTCATGATAAACGGTGACCAGCAACCTGTCCCTTGGAACATCGAACTCCCCGGTGATCAGGTCCCAGGCCATTTTAATGGCCCGCTCCTTGAAATAGTCACCAAAGGAGAAGTTTCCCAGCATTTCAAAGAAGGTCAGGTGGCGCGCTGTCAGCCCCACATTGTCAAGATCGTTGTGTTTGCCTCCGGCCCGCACACATTTCTGAGAGGTTACAGCTGTTTTATAGGAACGTTTTTCAACACCGGTGAATACGTTCTTGAACTGAACCATGCCGGAGTTCGTGAACATCAGGGTGGGATCATTACGCGGAACCAGCGGCCCAGAGGCCACCGGCTCATGCCCCTCGTCGACAAAATAGTCCACAAAGGTACGGCGAATATCATTAACGCTGGTCATCAGGAAGGGCCCGTTACAAAAAGCGGGGTGGGCCAAAAGACCCACCCGAGAAAGTTTCGTAAAACTCCTTTATCGCGCCGCGTGAGCCCATGTCCAGAGCAACATGTTCAGCCCGACATGGCTAACGCCGCATGTAGCCAAACCCACGCCGCAACGGCGCCTCGCCACAAAAACAGACTATCAGCTGGCCAGATTGTCTTTTCCTTTGGTTTCAACGCTCCGGCTTTCAACGTCTTTGCCCTCGATTGCAGCGTCAGGATTGCTCATATCCTTGAGCATCTCCCCCTCGATCAGCCCCGCACTCTGGCGCACACCCTGCTCGATCTCCTTGGCGATATGAGGATTGTCCTTGAGGAACTGGCGGGAGTTCTCCCGCCCCTGCCCCAGCCGTTGGCTGTCATAGGAAAACCACGAGCCGGACTTTTCAACGATACCCGCCTTGACCCCCAGGTCAAGCAGTTCACCGGTCTTGGAAACCCCTTCCCCATACATGATATCGAACTCGACCTGCCGGAAGGGAGGGGCCAGCTTGTTTTTGACCACTTTGACCCGTGTCTGATTACCCACTGCCTCATCACGATCCTTGATGGTGCCGATGCGCCTGATGTCCAGACGCACCGAGGAATAGAATTTGAGTGCATTGCCCCCGGTAGTGGTTTCGGGCGAACCGAACATCACACCGATTTTCATGCGGATCTGATTGATGAAAATCACCATGGTTTTGGATTTGGATATGGACCCGGTGAGCTTGCGCATGGCTTGGGAAAGCAGGCGCGCCTGCAATCCGGGCAGGGAATCTCCCATTTCCCCCTCAAGCTCGGCCCGGGGAGTAAGGGCCGCTACCGAATCAACCACCAACACATCAATGGCGCCCGAACGCACAAGCGTATCGGTGATTTCAAGCGCCTGCTCGCCCGAATCCGGTTGGGAGATCAGCATGCCGTCCACATCGACGCCCAGCTTGGCCGCATAAACCGGGTCAAGAGCATGCTCGGCATCAACAAAGCCGCAAATACCACCCATTTTCTGGGCTTCGGCGATAACATGAAGAGCAAGAGTGGTTTTACCCGAACTCTCCGGACCAAAAACCTCCACCACCCGCCCCCGTGGCAGCCCCCCGACACCAAGAGCGATGTCCAGCCCCAGCGACCCGGTGGGTATGGTCTCAACCTCCTGAATGGCATTTTCGCCCAACCGCATGATGGAGCCCTTGCCAAAATTGCGCTCAATCTGCCCCAGAGCAGCCTCAAGAGCCTTGTTTTTGTCCATCGAACCCCCTTCTACAACGCGAAGCGACGATTTTGCCATGATCCTTGTCCCCTTTGTTCTTACCGGGCCGGTGGCCCTGCCTGCAAGCTCGGCCGCAACATCGCAATCACGAGCTAAAAACTTCCTATGTACCCAGTTTGTTCTCATTTTGTTTCGAAATTGTCAACAGGCCAGATATTTTTTCTTCCCGTATCAACCGGTTTTCACGGTTTAGCACAACTCTGCTGCACACCGATTCGTTTCCCGGGACAGGTGCGAACCGCTCCTGCGGCACAGGGCTGTTGCTGCGCCGCAGTCTTGACAAACAAACTCCGCAGGTCTGGTATGGCTACCATACCAATCAGGGCCAGGACCAAGAATCATGAAACTGGAAAAGCGCCGAGTGGGCAACACAAACCTTGAACTGACAGTTCTGGGGTTGGGCACCGCCAGCCTCGCCGGCTCTATGGAAGAGGTAAAGACCTCCGATGCCGTCGCCCTCATCCCCCACGCGCTCGATGCGGGGATAAATTATGTGGATACCGCACCGTTTTACGGTTTTGGCCGCTCCGAACATCTGGTGGGCGACGCTATCCGCGACCGGCGGGATGAAATAATCCTTTCAACCAAGGTCGGACGTCTTCTGGCTCCCCAGTTTGGCCCCTATGAGCGCCCCAATGGCTGGAAAAACCCCTATCCGTTTGTCGATGTGTTTGACTATTCCCATGATGGAATAATGCGCTCCTTCGAGGACAGTCTGCAGCGCCTGGGGCTCAACCGGATTGATATTCTCCTTGTCCACGACATCGACCCCGGCACCCACGGCAAACAAGCAAGTGCCGCCCACATGCAGACCCTGAAAAAAAGCGGATACCGGGCCTTGAGCGAACTCAAAAGCTCCGGTGCGATTTCAGCCATTGGTCTTGGGGTCAACGAATGGCCGGTGGTCATGGAGGCGTTTGAGATTGGCGACTGGGACGTCTGCCTGCTGGCGGGGCGCTATACACTGCTCGAACAGGCCTCCTTGTCCCCGTTTCTTGAAACCTGCGTTGAACGCAACACCTCCATTGTCATTGGCGGACCGTTCAACTCCGGGGTTCTGGTCGGGGGCACGTCCTTTGATTATGCACAGGCACCCCGGGAGGTGTTTGAGGCAGTGGCGAAAATTCAGACCGTGTGCGACCGCTTTGATGTTGAACTGCCCGCCGCCGCCCTGCAATTCCCCCTCGCCCACCCCGCGGTGGTTTCCACCATTCCCGGCCCGCGCACAGTCGCTGAAATGGACCAGATTCTTGCCTGGTGGCAGGTGGATATTCCTCCTGATTTCTGGCTGGCGATGCAGGAGGCGGGCTGCATCGACAAAAACGCCCCCTGCCCGGGTAAATCTGCGTAAGCTCCCGCCAGCCATTGCTTAACCGAGAAAGTTAAAGTATGAAGCACCGGACCGCTTCCCAATTCCGGCGAGGCGGCCAATGTTCTCAGGGCGGGGCGAAATTCCCCACCGGCGGTAATGGGGGAGCGTTGTCAGGAAAAGTGCTCTTGCGGTTTTTCCGGTTCGGCAGCGCGACCAGCCAGAGACTGGTTCCCCAAAAGCCCGCGAGCG
>DROE01000008.1 GCA_011322005.1 Devosia sp. | reverse complement strand
ACGGGGGTTCAACGCAATTCAATTGAACATAATAATGCTACGATTACAGAAACTTAGTGTTTCTTTCTGTTTCAGGTTGTATCATACAGTGGCAAGGTTAAAGGTAGACAGAAAGGTGGATTGGTGGCGACCCTCAACAAGCTCTCCGCGCAGCGGGTAAAGACCGCGCCTCCAGGCAAATACAATGACGGTGGCGGGCTATGGCTGCACAAGCGCCCGGACGGCGGCGGGCAGTGGTTTCTGCGCGTGACCGTGTATGGCCGCAGGCGTGAGATGGGGCTGGGGTCGCTCAGCGAGGTCAGCTTGCGAGAGGCCCGCGAACTTGCCGACAAATGGCGGGCGGTGCGGCGCGAGGGCAAAGACCCGATCAAGGAGCGGCAGCATTTGCAACGAGTTGCAGCAAAATCCGAGCATACCCTTGCCGCCGTGGCCGAGGCCGCCTTTGAAGCCAAAAAGGCCGAGTTGCGCGGCGACGGCAAGGCCGGGCGCTGGTTTTCCCCGCTGGAACTGCATGTGCTGCCGAAAATCGCCAAGGTGCCGGTGCAGGAAATCGACCAGCAGGACATCCGCAACACGCTGGCCCCGATCTGGCACGAAAAGGCCGATACCGCCCGCAAGGCGATGAACCGGCTCAATATCGTGCTGCGCCACGCGGCGGCCATGGGGCTGGATGTGGACATTCAGGCCCCCGAAAAGGCCCGCGCCCTGCTGGGCAGGCAGCGCCACCAGACGCGCCACGTTCCGGCGCTGCCATGGCAGGAGGTGCCCGCGTTTTACGCCAGCTTGGACGAAGGCAGCATCACCCACCTCGCCCTGCGCCTGCTGATCCTGACCGCCGTGCGCTCCAAGCCGGTGCGGTTTCTGCGCGAAGAGCAGATTGAAGCCGACATCTGGACCATCCCGGCAACCAACATGAAGGGGCGGCGCGGCCAGACTTCGGATTTCCGGGTGCCGCTTTCGGCCGAGGCGCAGGCGGTGATTGCCGAGGCCCGCAAGTTTGCCCGCGACGGCTTTCTGTTTCCCAACGTGCGCCGGGGTGTGATCTCGGACGCCACCATGTCGCGCCTGATGGAGCGCCGGGGGCTTGAGGCCCGCCCGCACGGCTTTCGTTCCAGCTTCCGCAGCTGGTGCGCCGAGGCCACCGACACCCCGCGCGAGGTGGCCGAAACCGCTCTGGGCCACACCACCGGCACCAAGGTGGAACGCAGCTATCGCCGCACGGATTTCCTTGAACAGCGCCGCATCCTGATGGAAAGGTGGGCCGGGCATGTGCGTGGGGAAAATGCCGAGATTGTTCAACTCATTCAGAATACGAAAGGATGAAGCATTGGTTACCATGCCCGTTCTTGCCCGGCAGATTTATGAAAGGGCAGACTATCTTGTGAGAGCGAACCCGCTCTTGATCGAGATCATCAATAGAGCAGAAAAAGCGGCACCGGCGAAAACCAAAGGGGTCGAATGGGCACCCAAAGAACCTAAAATAAAGATTGAGGAAGGGCCAGCGGTCAGAACATTTCTCAATATTGGGCTGGCAAATATTCTTACTCTCCGGTTCTTGGACAGGAACGCTGACAAACTCGTTTTGGTCAGACAGAACACAATTCTTGCCGCCGCTCCCGAAAGCGTGCTGGACCCATCGGAAAATTTCGAGGGAATTGCCGATTTCGACTTCTTTGATACGGAGCGCCCAGTTCCGGGGTATGAACCAAACACTGTGGCTCGCGAACACCTGGATTTTTTGGGTAAATCTCACGGGAAAATATATAGGTTCCTGTCGATGCCTGAATGGTCTCTGAATACGTTAGAAATCGCGAATGATCTCCCTGCGGCTATTGTTCATGGTCAGGCGCAACTGGCTCTCGATCTTTCGAATTTCCCCGATGATGGGCATATCGTGTCTGCCTTAGATTTTCGCAATCACCCCGATGAACGCTTTGCCCGTGCCCTCAAATTTATTTGGCCACGCAAGCACCCGGTGAAGAAGGCCGAGCTGGCCAAGTATCTTGATCTTTCTGTAGAAAACGATGCCATTGCGATAATCTGGGACAAACTTAAGCTCGTGGGTGCAAATATCCACAAGCAGGGACGCCCGAGAAAATAATTAAACAGGGTCTCTCTTTAACGGCCTTTGTCTCCTCTAGTGTCACCCCGAAACACAACGTGCCAAGGGGTATCACAATGGAACCTGTTCTTATTTCAATCCGCGACGTTCAAGCCATTCTTGGCGGGATTAGCCGGACCACGCTTTATCGCCGGATCAATGATCAGACACTGCCGGGGCCAGTAAAAATCGGCCACCGCAGCTTTTGGGAGCGCGAAGCCATCCTGAAAGCCGTAAGCAAAATCCTGGGAAAAGCCGAGGCGGAGAAGGTCAATGACTGAATGCATCGGCATTCAACCCAATGAGGTCGGAAACTCTGCAACTGGTTGCACGAAACCCCCCAATTTAGGCCAGGAAAAATCCGTTCCGGGACAGTCCCGCTGCGAAGGCAGCGAGGCCTATTACCGGGTTATCGCACTGTGCGGGAATTACCGCGTCATCCTTTGCAAAGACGCCATCCAGTGGATCATTCAACGGTGCATCAGAGGCCGTGCGAGGGGTGCTGGAGCGCGCTGGAAAGCGCTCAGACACCCAACGACCAAAAGCGTGCTGATCCGCGACTGGCACGAGTTAACGGCACTGCCATTACCGCCTGAAATCGACAAGCTGCCCGCCAAAATCATCCGCAACGCAAACTGAGAAAAACCAATGACCTACCAAGCCCGCCTTGCCCGGATGGACGATGCCGTAAATGCCGAACGCATGGTTCAAAAAGCCCACAACATTCGCGCTGATCGCCGCAGAAGGATCGCCAAGGCTTTTCATGCCGGGGACAGAAAGGCGCTGCGCAAGGAGGTCCACGCATTCTTCAAGGACAAGCGGGTAAAGATGTCTACCCTGCACAAGGCAGGGGAACGGCACCCGAACAGCATAGGCTGGGAAGCCGCCGCCAAGATGCTTGACCCGTTCACCCCCTTCCCCGAGCCGGTGAACTGGTGGCCTATGCCGAAAGCCAAGGGCGGCTGCCGGATCGTGTGCGACCTGCCGCGCCCGCTGAAAGCCATCCACTACATGATTGCCGATGTGCTTTATGCGCAGATGGACATACCGTCATCATCTTCAACCTGCGCGGAAAGGGCCGCAATGCCGCCATCCTGGCCCTGCTGGAAAGGCTGAATGCCGGTTACAACAGCTATCGCATTTTTGACGTGAAAGACTGCTTTCAGAACGTCAATCCCGAAGTCATCCACAAACTGCCACTACCAAGGAGGATCATTGAACATGCCCTGATCATCGAGAACCTGTCGTTGCAACGGGTTGCAAAACGAAATGCAACAGAAACCGGAGATATTCCTTCCGATACTCTCCTTATTGAAGACGTCATTGAGAGCGGGCCAGCCGGGCTTATGCAGGGTTCCCCGGCCTCCAATGTCATTCTTGCCTGGCTGCTGCGAGACATCCCGCAACCGGACAATGACGATTGGGTGTTGTCTGTCTACGCGGATGATCTGATCGTTTTGGCCAAGCAGGATGACACTTTGGAGCGGGTCGAACAGATGTTACTCGGATTTTTCGAGCGCCCTGAGCTAGGCCCGCTTTTTCTCAAGAAGAGAGCCGCTGGCACCGGATATGCCTTCGACTATCTGGGCTGCGAGTTTCGCCATAGCAGCATCAGCGATGAATGGACTCTTAGCCTGTCGCAAAAGAACTGGGACCGACTTTTCCGCAATCGCCATGCCGAGATGCTGGAATACAAGCGGAAATACCCGCACGGCATTTTCGTGGACCATGAAAAATCCATTCGCGGCGTGATAGCCAGCTTTCCCCTGAGAGAGGGCCGCGACGCAATCCGCGAAATGGCGCTGGAAATTGGGCCGGAATGGCCCGCGTATGACAGAGCGCGAACGGGGCTGAAAGGGCGAGATTTCCTTTAGGCCTTCGCCCGACTGCGCCGTTTCCTGGCCGTGGCGGCGGCGCGAGCGGCCTTGATGCGGGCGAGGAGGGCGGCGGCGGGTTCGTCTTCGGGGTTCTGGCTGACGAGGCCGCCGGAAAAGGCGCGCTCCAGAATGCGCTGGTCGAGATGTCCGACCAGCGTCAAGGCCCGCTCGGCCTCTGCCGCCAGCAGGTCGATCCGGGCAAAGGCGGCGTCGATGCGCCGCACGATCTCGCGTTGTTCTTCGAGGGGTGGGAGGGGGATGCTTACAGCGCGAATATCATCCAAACCTAACCCAGATTTCGTAGCTCCACGGTCATTTTCAAACAACTGTTTCTGCCCCAAAGAACTGATTAAAAACCAGCCAATATATCTTGAATAGTCAGGCTCCTTTAAACGGATTAAAGCAACATGCTGATTAATATAAGCTTCCCCCAGGTCGTTCGGAACAATGCCAACGCGACCCAGGTCTGCAGTTATCGTTACAACAATATCACTCTCCTGAAGCCGAGTTCTCTGACCTTCTGCGTTCGAAGGGGGAGAGACATGCTGCACTGAAGAAAGATCAAGTTCAAGCGATCCCCGTTTTGTGTCACCCACTCGTATAAAAAGAGGACCAGTATCGGAATAGTATTTGGCCCATCCACGAGACCCACTGGTGACCATCAAACTTAGTGCCCTCAATGATTGCTCTTCAGCCCGCATACCTCCAAAGATACTTCCCAACACAGCCGCCTTATACCGCTCCACCAGGGTCTTGAGGGCGGTGAGGTGGGTGCGGGCTTTGGTGCTGTGGGCGGTGAGGCGGTCCAGCTTGCGCACAATCCGCCTCTGCTCGGGCAGCGGGGGGAGTGGGAGCTGTAAATCGCCCATACGTTTGCCGGAAAGCTCAAGAAATGTCGTCCCTGAAGCCAAGCTTTCGGCATATTCTTTTGATGCCAGCAAATAGTGGCGAATATATTCTGGCGAGATGTCCCCCTCAAGAACAAGGCTTTTGAAACCTTGGTTGGTTGAAATCTCATTCGCGGCAATGGCGCAATAACCAACGGGCGCTCTACTTGTAAATAAAACCGTCCTCTTCGGAAGCAATGATGCTCCACATGAGGAGTAGCCTTTTTCAGAAAGATCGCGCCTTCCACCAGATATGTAGGCTGACGAATAACCAGTCAGATCAGCAGGTGTGATCCATTTAATCCCGCTATCCGAAAAATTTCCAGGGTCATTCGTTTTAGGAGTGCCGCCACCCACAATCTTTGCGACGTCTTTGGATCGAACCCATTCCCAGGATTGTGGAACGGTCCACCTTCCCCCCGTCATGCCTCCACCTCTGGTTCATCTTCGCCCAGGGCCTCGCTCAGCGCCCTGATCTCGGCCAGGGCCGCTTCCAGGTGGGTGGTGATGGCCTCGGCGATTTCCTCGGGGGTGGCGAGCATGTCTTCTTCGTCGCCGGTT
>DROE01000007.1 GCA_011322005.1 Devosia sp. | reverse complement strand
GGCCAATTGCATTTTCAATGAAAGGTGATAAGTAATACTTATGACAATAAGTTTGAAACAGATGCGTTACGCCCTTGCCGTGGCCGACGAAAACCACTTCGGGCGCGCCGCCGCCCGCTGCCACATTACCCAGCCGGCTCTCTCCCAGCAGATAAAACTGCTTGAAGAGTTCAGCGGCACCCCGATTTTTGACCGGTTGGGCAAAACTGTTCGGCTCACTCCCTTCGGACAGGCCTTTATTGAGCGTGCCGCCCCAATCGTGAGGGAAGCAGATGCGCTTGCAGCTTTTGCCACCGCCCACAAGGGTCACCCGGTTCACGCCCTGCGCTTTGGTATTATTCCAACAATTGCCCCCTACCTGCTGCCAAAAATCTACCCCGCCCTCACCGGCGCACTCCCCAAAACCGGATTTGCCATCAGCGAGAACCGTACCGACAAACTGCTCGCACAACTCGAAGTCGGCGATCTGGATATTGCCCTGATTGCCACGAGCCTGCCCAAAGGATCGCGTCTCACCCAAAGAGAGCTTTTTGCCGACCCCTTTGTGCTGGCAAGTCGGAAGTGGCAAACCCCGGGCACCGCCCCCGTCTCCCTTGCCGACATCCCCGCCGAACAGATGTTGCTGCTCGACGAAGGCCACTGTCTGCGCGATCAGGCGATTGAAGCCTGCGCCCTGCGCGGCCCCGAGGCCACTCGCGCCTTTGCCGCCACCTCGCTCTCCACCATCGTTGAGTTCGTTGCCAACGGACAGGGGGTAACCCTGCTGCCCGCTATTTCCCTGCACAAGGAAGCGCAAAATCCCGGCATTCGGATTTCACCCCTTACCGCCCCCGGCGCCGGTCGCCACCTGTCGCTTGTCTGGCACAATTCAACACCGTTCCTGCAACTGTTTCAAAAAATCGCCGAGATCATTACTGAAGCCGGCGAACCGCTCGCCAGTCTGCGCCTGTTGAAAAAAGGCACTCAACCCGGATAAATGCACTGCTCCCAGATGCGGGCTGTCACGCTCTCTCCCGATCTTACGACGCCCGGAACTTCGACCCAACCCACCAGGCCTCGCCGATGTTCTGCAACCTTGGGGAAGGCAAATTCTATGTCATCGCGCTCCTGAAACTGATCTGCAATCGAGCGCCCCGCATAACGGCACGGTCCCCGGTCCCCATCAATGCGTATCGTCACCCCGCCCTCAAACATCAACAATGTGCGCGGCGGCAGCTGGGACAGGAAGGGAATACCCGAGAGCACCATATTGCCTCCGATCCACTCAGGTTTCAGTTCATCAATGCCAAGCTCAGATGCAACTGCAATCAACTCGTCGTCGGCCAGAATTGACACCTGCTGCTCGTTGCGCATCTCGGTGCCCTTTTTGTGCCAGGGCTCGCGGGCATTGCTTTTGCGGGTCAGCCCGGCGTGGCGGTCTCCGGGTATCCCCTCATAGGTCAGCGTCAGCCTGTCCACAGCTTCGGTGACAAAACCTCTCCCCGCTGCCACAAACAGGCCCGCAACAGTTCCCCGTTTTTTCTTTGCCGCAACAAAGTCAACCACTGGCTACCTTTCCCCCCTGTTAAGAGAATCAAACGAATAAATCCCCAGCGAAACCCAGATCAAGGCAAAACTGAGCAATTGCACGCCGTTTATCGGTTCCCTGAACATCCAGATCGCTATGGCAAAATGCATGCTTGGCCCGATATACTGGAACATGCCCAAAGTCGTCAGACGCATGCGCCGAGCCGCAAAAGCAAACATAAGCAGCGCCCCCGCTGTCGCAGGGCCGGTGAGCACAAGATAGGTCATCAGCCTCGGATCAGCGTGAGGCCCCGCGCCCGTGGTTGCGAGCAGATAGGTCAGATAAATCAGGGCAATCGGCAGCATCAGCAGAGTTTCAATAAACAGGCCCGGTGCCGAACCAACCGAAACGGTTTTGCGCAAATAGCCGTAAGCGCCAAAGGAAAACGCCAGCACCAGCGACACCCAGGGCACTCCCCCCAGGCCCGCTGTCTGCACAATCATGGCAACGATGGTAAGGGCAATTGCCAGCCATTGCCGACGGTTCTGGCGCTCCCCCAGAAACACCATTCCCAGCAACACATTGACCAGCGGATTGATGAAGTAACCAAGGCTGACCTCAAGTACGCGATTTGCGCCCACTGCCCAGATAAACACCAGCCAGTTTCCTGCAAGCAGCGCCGCCGACAACCCGATGATCAACAGTGTCCGCCGATCTCTGAGCGCTAAAAAAACCTCACCCATGCGCCCCTGAAACTTCAGAATGATCCCGACAAAAACCAGCGACCAGATGACCCGGTGCACAACGATCAATTGCGGGCTGACTGCATCGAGCAGGCGGAACATGAGGGGGAACAACCCCCATGTGCCATAGGCTCCAATGGCGGCAAGCGCTCCGGCGCGCTTATCACTGGTGCCCGCACCGGCGGCAGGTCGAGCCGGGCCGCCGGACGAAGGTTGATTTGTGGTCACTGTCCGGGCTGCCTTGATTTTTGAGGGGAAACTGGTGGGAGCGCCAAGGCTATCAGCAACACCTCAAACAAATCCAATCAATATTGCTGATATGGGCAAGTGGTTTGCATGATGGTTGTCCGATCGGGCTGGACATGCCCGCGTGAATATCCCGATTTTACCGTAAAATCGCCGACAGCAGTGTTGAACCTTATCCGGGCAGTCCCGATATGAAGTGAGATGTATGATTCAACTGAATTATTCCCTGAGCCAACAACCGCGCGTTTGAGATTGCATGGTCCACATCAAAACTTGACCGGCATCAACGCTGATGCCTCCGCGCAAGCCAACCTGCCCCAAGAACCACCCAAAAAGGAGAACTCGATATGAAGCCCGTCATCACCTGGGTCGTGCTCGCCGATGGAAACAGCGCCCGTTTTTTCCAGCATGAGGGGCCGGGAAAAGGACTGATCCCTATCCCCGAACTGGATCGTTCAACCAAACCCCTCAAGGCAGGGGACATCATGGCCGACAAGCCGGGCCGGAGCTTCTCCTCTTCAGGCCACGGGCGCAGCGCCCTGGAACCGTCAACCGATCCGGTTGAAAAGATCGAAGCCGACTTCGCCAAAAACCTTGCCGATCTGCTGGCCGAAAAGCTCCAGGCCACCGCCTACCAGCGCCTGGTTATCATTGCCGCTCCCAACAGCCTGGGCAATATTCGCAAATTTCTGAGTGCTCAGGTAGCCGAAACCATCATCGCCGAACTGCCCAAAAACCTCATCAATACACCGGTGAACGATTTGCCCGGGCATCTGGAAACCGTGCTGGCGGTGTGAAGCCCCCTACCCCGCCTGAACCGCCCCAAATACCCGCATGAAGTTTCCGCCGATGATTTTGGCAACCACAGTTTCGTCCACGCCCCGCTTGAGCAGGCCACCGACCACCAGCGGCAGGTGCAGATAGGTGCTCCACACCGGCTTGTAGTTGGAATCCATATCTGTTCCCAAAGCCACGCCATCGGCACCAAGCATGTCCACCATTTGCTCTATCCTGTCCAGATAGTCGTTTAGTGTCGTCATGCCGATACCCGCGGGCCATGCAGCAATGAAGCCGCCGGTTTCGACGATCCCTTGCGCCAGCTCCTTTGAGATAAACCGGGGGTGGGTCAGCTCCGGGGTAATGATATGGGTATGAGTGGCCACAACAGGCTTTGTGCTCAGGGCCAGTGCGTCAAACGCGGTTTTTTCCGCCGCATGGGAGAGGTCAACCATGATGCCCAGACGCTGCATTTCCACGAACGCGCCGCTTCCCACCGCGCTGATGCCCCCATGCACCGGCTCCGCCGTCATCACATCGCCCAGCACCCCCCCTTTGACGAAATGCACAAAGGTGACGATCCGCACCCCGTCGTCCCAGGCCGATTGAACCCGCCCCAGATTACTCTCGATAAAGTCAGCCCCCTCCACGGCAAAAATCGCCCCCGGCTTGCCCGCAGCCCGCGCCAGCGCAATATCCTCGGGCTTTAGCACCGGATAGACCAGGCCCCGCGCAACCAGCGCCTTGAGATTGCCGATCTGAATCTGGTAATAGTCCCAGGCCTCCCCGTGGGCAAAATCCCGTGTTGAAGCCAGCCCCTCTCCAGCCGTATCCAGCACCGGAAAATCCGAAACCGCCGAAAAGCTGGCCGCGGCCAGACCGCCCGTCATCATTTCTGCGACCACCCGGTCCTCGAACGTGCCGATGGATTGAAATATTCTCAGCTTCCAGGCCAGGTTTTCCGCACCGGTGACAAAGGTGCGCCCCGGATGAGCGTGGGTGTCAATGGCCGGATTTTCAGCCAGAAAGGCCACCGCCCGCGCCAGCTCTTCTTCACTCAGGGAAAAACCCGTCTCCGCAATGGGTGGAAACAATTGCAGATAAAGCGGATAGGCCAAAGCCGCGCTCCCCACCGCCAGCAACGCCGCCCCGCCTCCAAGCACCAACCTGCGTGAAACCATCTCTCTTTCCCTCCGCCAAAGAACTGAGCGCAGACTATTCCACAGCATCATGGCCTTGTCACGGAAGAGGGTAAGAATTGGGTGCTCGCTAACTTCATCCTGAGGAGGCCAGAGGCCGTCTCGAAGGACGAGGGGTGGCAATTTCGATGTTAGAACGCGTTGCCCTCTATTTCTTCCCTCCCCTTTACGGGGAGGGATTGAGGGTGGGGGGGATTCTGCCGCTGTGGAATTGTGTCAATCACCGCCGTGAACCAAGAGCCTTCCGATATTGCTTCAACTCAAACCGAAACAGGTGCGACGACTTGGATATATTCAGGGGCAGAGGTGGTCCTTGGCGGAGAATTTCTTCCTCTGTGATCCAAGGTTCTAAGCAACCAAAAACTGAAACCTGCGCGTGATCCAAAAACCATCTGGATAACCGGTTTTCTTCTTCGCGTTCCATCGAGGGTTTGTTTCTTTTGTCCCGCTTCACACGGAACCGAAATTCATCGTCCAGCAGTGAAGCCACAGAATATCGAAGGGTCGAATTTCTAACCCCTCCTTTGATGTGATTTCGCCAAAGCCGAGATTTCAGCGGCGGCCTGCGCTTCCTCGTCATCCCTTTTGCGTTCACTGGTGCGGTGCCAATGTAGAGCAAACGCCTGCCGTCCCTTTCAAGACAGCCTTCTCGTGGGACATTGGGCAGGTGTTCATCAAACCACCAACCGTAAACACCGCTTCTAAATTCAATGACTGACAGCTCATCCAAAACGGTATCAAGTTCCAGCAGGCGCGCATCCTTGAGTGCCGCCAGCGCCGCTGAAATTTGGCTTGAAGTAATTTTTTTCATCCTCCACCCCCTATCTTGTCGATGTCTTAAAGCCCGCCCATTTCCTTCTCCCCTTGCGGGAGAAGGGAAGAAGCCCCCCTACCGCGTCAAAGGCTTATAACTCACCCGTTTTGGATTGACCGCTTCGGCCCCCAGCCGACGGATTTTGTCCTGCTCATAGTCCTCGAAATTGCCCTCAAACCATTCCACATGGGAATTGCCCTCAAAGGCCAGCATGTGGGTCGCCAGCCGGTCAAGAAACATCCGATCATGGGAAATGATAACGGCACAACCGGCAAACTCTTCCAACGCTTCTTCCAGCGCCGCCAGAGTTTCGGTGTCCAGGTCGTTGGTCGGCTCATCCAGCAGCAGCACATTGGCCCCGCTTTTGAGCATCTTGGCCAGATGCACCCGGTTGCGTTGCCCCCCGGACAGATTGCCCACCTTCTGCTGCTGGTCGGCACCCTTGAAGTTGAAACTCGATGTATAGGCGCGCGAATTGACTTCGCGCTTGCCCAGCGTAATCACTTCACTGCCCTCAGAAATTTCCTCCCACACGGTCTTGTTCGCATCCAGCGCATCCCGGCTCTGGTCGACAAAGCCCATCTTGACGGTGTCGCCAATGGTGATGGTGCCGCTGTCAGGTTTCTCCTGCCCCGAAATCATGCGGAACAGGGTAGTCTTACCGGCTCCATTGGGCCCGATTATGCCCACAATGCCCCCGGCCGGAAGCTTGAATGACAGATCATCAATCAGCAGCTTGTCGCCAAAGCTCTTGGACAGGCCCTCGACAGTAATGACCTCCTGCCCCAGCCGTTCGCCGGGGGGGATGATAATCTGGGCCGAGGAACTTTGCGTCCTTGCCTCATTGATCTTGACCAGTTCGTCATAGGCCTTGATGCGGGCCTTGGATTTGGCCTGCCGGGCCTGCGGGCTCTTGCCCATCCATTCCGCTTCGCGCTCCAATACCTTGAGACGGGCCGTGTCCTCGCGTTGCTCCTGCTTGAAACGCTTGGCTTTCTGGCCCAGATAGGCCGAATAATTGCCCTCGTAAGGGATGCCGCGACCCCTGTCGAGCTCCAGAATCCAGCCCGTGACATTGTCGAGGAAATAGCGATCGTGGGTGATAATCAGCACCGCACCGGCAAATTCGCGTAAATGCTTTTCCAGCCAGGCCGTGGTTTCGGCGTCCAGATGGTTGGTCGGTTCATCAAGCAGCAGCAGATCCGGCTTTGAGAGCAGCAACTGGCACAGGGCAACCCGGCGCTTTTCGCCGCCTGAAAGATTGGTAACCGGGGAATCCGCCGGTGGACAGCCAAGGGCTTCCATGGCCATATCGACCTTGGAATCAAGGTCCCAAAGATCATCGGCGTCGATCTGGTCCTGAAGCGCGGCCCCCTCGTCCGCCGTCTCCTCGGAATAGTTCATCATCAATTCATTGTAGCGATCAAGGATTGCCTGCTTTTCCTTGACCCCGATCATGACGTTGCCGCGCACATCAAGGCTCTCGTCCAGTTGCGGCTCCTGCGCCAGATAGCCGATTTTTGCGCCCTCGGCTGCCCAGGCTTCCCCGGTGAACTCGGTTTCAAGCCCGGCCATGATTTTGAGCAGCGTTGATTTGCCCGCACCATTGGGGCCCAGCACGCCGATTTTTGCATCCGGGTAAAAACTCAGGTTTACCCCGTCCAGAACCTTTTTGCCCCCGGCATAGGCCTTGGAAAGATTGTGCATGTGATAGATAAACTGACGGGCCATAAGCCTGTTAAACCTCTTGCAGATTCACATAAAATTGTCCTGAGCTATGTAAGCCAAGCCAGACCGCTGCGCAATGTGCTTTGCCAGCAACGCCAAATTTCCTAAAGCGGTAACCCGGTCCTGACTTTCACCGTGCGAATGCTCATGTTCGAAAGCACCCGCGCAACACCAGGCAGGCGCGCAATCAGGCGCCGGTGCAGGCGCTCAAAGTCTTCTAGGTCACGGCACACAACCCTCAGGATATAGTCCGATTGGCCGGCCATCAGATGACACTCCAACACTTCGGGAATACCGTTCACAGCTTTTTCAAATGCGCTAAAAGACTGCTCGCTTTGTGAACTCAGACTGACCTCGATAAAAAACTGCATGGTAAAACCGAGCTTGTCCGCATTCAGCGCCGCCCGATAGGCCAGAACAAACCCCTTCTCCTCCAGCGCTTTGAGGCGCCGGTGGCACGCCGAAGGCGACAGCCCTACCTGCTCGGAGAGCTGTTGCACACTTTGCTGACAATCCGCCTGTACCGCCAGCAAGAGTTTGCGATCAATCACACTGAGTTGAGATTTCATTGCGTAAATTCTACAAAACATCGGAAAATTTCTGAAAAAATATCAACTCAACGCCGTAAAAGCAAGAATCTTTCCTCTCAACGCCTTTATCCTGTTCCTTCAGGGGCCAAAATGCGGAAAGGAGGGAACCTCATGCACATCGGTGTTCCAAAGGAAATAAAAAACCACGAATATCGCGTGGGCCTGACACCCGAGAGCGTCGCCGAACTGGTTGCTCACGGCCACAAGGTCACCGTTGAAACCGGTGCCGGATCAGGCATTGATGCAGAAGACGATGCTTACCTTGCCGCCGGGGCTGACATCGTTCCTGAAGCCAGATCGGTATTCGATGCGGCAGAGATGATCGTCAAGGTCAAGGAACCCCAGGCAAGCGAGCGCGCCATGTTGCGGGGCGACCAGATATTGTTCACCTATCTGCATCTGGCCCCCGACGTTCCCCAGACCAATGACCTGATTGCTTCGGGTGCCACCTGCATTGCCTATGAGACGGTGACAGACGCCGCCGGAGGCCTGCCCCTGCTCAAACCCATGAGCCAGGTTGCCGGTCGCATGTCCATTCAGGCCGGCGCAACAGCGCTCGAAAAAGCCCACAACGGGCGGGGCGTATTGCTTGGCGGCGTTCCCGGCGTCGAACCGGCAAAAGTGCTCATCCTTGGCGGTGGCGTGGTCGGCTTCAATGCCGCCCAGATGGCCGTGGGC
The DNA here is from genome assembly GCA_011322005.1 of Devosia sp. GTDB lineage: Bacteria > Pseudomonadota > Alphaproteobacteria > Rhizobiales > Devosiaceae > DROE01. Next base: position 5,073 of record DROE01000007.1, on the reverse strand, counting down.
ATGCAGTCCGCTGTCACCATTCTGGACAAGAACCCCATGGTTCTGGAACATCTGGACCATTATTTTGGTGCTGGCGCCCATGCCATATATTCAAACATCGCCTCGCTGGCGGAAAATGTTGCTCAGGCCGACCTGATTATTGGAGCGGTTCTCATCCCCGGTGCCGCTGCTCCAAAGCTGGTCAGCCGCGAAATGCTTTCAACGATGAAAAAAGGCGCGGTACTGGTCGATGTCGCCATTGATCAGGGCGGATGTTTTGAAACCTCTCACGCCACCACCCACGCCGACCCCACCTATGTGGTTGACGACATCGTGCACTATTGCGTGGCCAACATGCCCGGGGCCGTTGCCCGCACCTCGACCTACGCACTCAACAATGCCACCCTGCCCCATGTGGTCAATCTGGCCAACAAGGGCTGGAAACAGGCACTCAATGACGACATTCATCTGCGCGCCGGCCTGAACGTTTCCGCAGGAAAAATCACCTGCGCACCTGTTGCCGCCGCCCAGGGCCTGAAATCAATCAGCCCCGAAGAGGCCATGGGCCTTTAGCGGTTTCAGCTTTCTTCCGGGCCGGGGGCCGAACACCAGGATATTTTGGCTTTTTTTGCTCCCCGCATTGCGGTTGGTACAAACTTGGGTTTAAACACTTCTCCAGCATTCAATCGATGGCTCCAAAAGGTTTAGGCAAAGCTTCATGGAAGAAAATCAGGATGTTCCATCCCAGGGCAAGCCCGAAGAAATCTTCAAAAAGCGCTTTCTTGAGGTGATGAAAGAGATGGGGGAGAACACCAGAAACGACCCCGAAGGCATATGGATGATCGGCTCCCTGGCCTCCAGCCTGCTCAAACAGTCCCAAAGCCCGACTTGGAAGCGTTTCAAAAGCGCACTCACTCCTGAAGTCTACAACAGTCTCATCAACAGCTTTCGTAAACAGGGAAACCAGTTGGCAAAGGACGGCAAGGAAAAGGCCGCTTTTGCGGTTGAAGTTCTGGCTCTCTCCATAATTGCCCCTACTCAGTCCGGGCAGAACGAGCATATCGCCTCGGGCGACCAGTTGCTCAACAAGATGGTACAGGACAGCATCGACTTCTTCCATCGCAGCCAGGCAGACCACACACCGCCTAATTAGCCGGACAGTTTCGGCCGGACCACCGCTGCATAAAACATCTACCCATAAGTTTACTTTGCTTTGGTCCCATTTGGTGCAAGATGGGCGCCTGGACCTGTTGACCTGTTCGCCGGGGAAGTCTGAGCCAAGTATGCGTAATCTGGCAACTGCATTTTTGCTGATTTTTATCTTGCAGGGTTGCACTGCCCTGCCCGCCACTTTTGCGCCTGATCAGACCGGACGAATTACTCGGCCACAAGGCTCCCTCCAGTCCATTTTTGTGGCTTCCAGCCGCAATCGTCTGCCCGACGGAAGTTTTGGTATTGAACGGGCGCAGTCTCTTTCCTTTGCCACCTATCAGGTCGCCATGCCAAACAGGCGCGCACCAGGCTCAATTCCCCCCGAGCCCTTTGGAACCTCAAATGAATTTGCTTCGCTTGAGGTGGCCCGGCAGGCCTCTTTATCTGCCTTCTCTGCCACGGTTCTTGACGCCGCCCGCACAACGAGAAACTCCTCGGAAGTCATGGTTTTTGTGCACGGCTTCAATTCGAGTTTTGAACACTCACTGACCCGGGTGGCCCAGATGGACAAGGACTTCGAGTTTCCCTCCGCAACCATTCTTTACGCCTGGCCCGCCGCCAATCAGCTTTTGTCCTATGTCCACGATCTGGACAGCACTGCCTTTGCCCGCGACGGTCTGGTCGAGCTACTCTCCGGCCTGTCTCGAAGTGGCATTTCCCGTATCGTTGTTGTCGGGCATTCCATGGGTGCGCGGCTGGCAATGGAGGCGGTGCGCGACCTGGCCCTGGAGGGCAACCGGCGGTTCTTTGAAAAACTCGGCGGTGTCGCCCTGCTTTCCCCCGACATTGATGTGGACCTGTTCACCGCCCAATTGCGCACCCTTGAGGGTTTCGCGCCTTCCGTTGTGGCCTACATTTCCTCAGACGACCCCACACTAAGAGACTTCTCCAACTTTTTTATCGAGGGCAAGCTCCGCCTCGGCTCCATTCAGGATATTTCCCGGCTTGGCGGGCAGGCTGCAACCATTGTCGATGTAAACAATGTGGGCGACCCCGCCCAGCGCAGTCATTTGGCCGTCGCCACCTCCCCGGTCATGATTGGAGACATCAACGCCATGAGCCGCCCCGACCTCATAAGATACGCACAAGGACTGACAGAATACCCGAATGCCACCGTCAGCCGGTTTGGTAAAACTGTCGGCATTCAACTCGCCCCCTATTAGGAACGGTTTCCCATCATGGTCGCAGCTATTGCTTCTTTAACCTTCATTCCCCTTTTGGCCATCTCCATGGTGCACCTGCTCTGGGCATTTGGCCTGACCTATCCGGCAAAGGATGAACTGACGCTGGCCCGCACGGTCGCCGGGTTCAGGGGTATTGAAAAAATGCCGCCAAGAATCGCTTCTTTTGGCGTTGCGATTGCCACACTCGTTGCCGGCATCTGGGCTCTGGCCCTGACCGACGCCAGCCCTTCCCTTGTGCTGACCGGCGGCGGCGCCGTGCTGGCGCTGGTTTTTCTTGTGCGCGGACTAGTTGGTTTCACCCGCAAATGGCGGGAAATGACCCCCGAGGAACCGTTCGCCACCTTTGACAGAAAGCTCTATTCGCCCCTGTGTATCGGCATTGGCCTGGGTTTTTTGGTGCTCACCGCCCTGCGCTTGTTCTAGGGTCAGGACCGAGCGCGGAGGCAAAAGCACTTGCCTGCCCGTGAGATGCACCTCATCCAGCGCTGAGGAAATTCCTGCCAGCCAGCTTGCGCCTGGCTTGGGCGAAGGGTTTTGAGCCACAATTTCCAACCGCCCCCGGTTGAACCAGACAAGAACTTCGTCACCCTCGATATTAAGGTGCATGCCAAGCACGGAAGCATCTGCCTGGTGCCAGTCCGCTTCCCCCATCTCCTCCCCTTCAGGGTTAAGCCAGACCACATCGCACGCACCAGCCACCGGTTTGCCGGTCAGAAACCGGTCCGAGAAAATCGCCCTGTGCGCGCGCCGGAAACGCTGCAACTCCCCCACAAACCCGCTTAGCTCCATGTCGGCCCCGTCCCAGTCCACCCAGGTGATTTCATTGTCCTGCGCATAGGCATTATTGTTGCCGCGCTGGGTGCGCCAAAATTCATCACCCTGCCCCAGCATCAACAGGCCGCGGGAAAAAAACAGCGTTGCCAGCAGGGCCCTGACATCATTCTTGCGCCCCCGAACGATTGCCGGATCTTCGCTTTCACCCTCGACGCCATTGTTCCATGACAGGTTGTGCTCGTGCCCATCCCTGTTGTTTTCCCCATTGGCGAGATTGTGCCTTTCCTCGTAAGTCACCAGATCGCGCAGGGTAAAACCATCATGGGCCGCAATGAAATTCACCCCGCGCGAGGGCTTGTCCCCTTCCCGGGAAAATATGTCCTCAGACCCGGCCAGCCGCGTCGCCAGACCGCCCAGCTTGTGCGGGTCGCCGCGCCAGAAACCGCGCACATCATCACGATAGCGGTCGTTCCACTCGGCAAACCTGTTGCCAAACCGCCCCAGTTGATAACCTCCGGGACCGGGGTCCCACGGCTCGGCAATCAGAATGACCCTTGAAAGGGCGGAATCGTTTCGAATAGCTTCCAGCAATTCCGCCTCTGGCGAAAAACCACCCGGCCCCCGCCCCAGAACCGGCGCCAGGTCGAAGCGGAACCCAGAAACACCCCCTGCTTCAAGCCAGTATCTCAGGCTGTCCACGACAAGGCGTTGCACCGCTTCAAAGTCGCAGCGCAGAGTGTTGCCACAACCCGTATCGTTGACCAGACGACAGCCGCCATTATGCTCTTCGTGGCGATAATAGGCCCGGGCGTCCAGCCCCTTCATCGAGAGCACCGCCCCCTCAATGTCACTCTCCCCGCTGTGATTATAGACCACATCCAGAATTATCGGGATATTGTGGGCCCGGTAGATGCCCGTGAGTTTCTTAAGGTCGTCGATGCCTCCGGGCATCAGGGCCGGGTCCGGCGCGAAAAATGTCACCGGATTATAGCCCCAGGCATTTTTTAGACCCAGCGCCGGCAGGTGACGCTCGTCAATGAAGGCGGCGAGCGGCATCAACTCGAGCGCATCAACGCCCAGCTTGAGGAAATAGTCGACAACGCTTTTGTGTCCCAGCGCCGCTACCGTTCCACGCATATGCGTGGGCACATCCGGGTGCAGTTTTGAAAACCCGCGCACATTGACTTCGTAAATCAGCCCGCTTTCCTTCAGCGCGAGCGGCTGCTCATTCCCATGGCCATCCGGCCCAGGCACAACAATGGCCTTGGGCACCAGAGTTGCTGTATCGCCCCCCTCCCCGCGCCGCGCCGTCAGCAGTTCATGGTGAACAAACCGCCGGTCAATTCGCCTGGCACGGGGGTCAACCAGCAGCTTGTCCGGGTCGAAATAGAACCCCTTTTCCGGCTCATAAGGCCCTTCCGCCCGCAGCCCGTAGCGGGTGCCCGGCCCAACCCCGTCAACAAATCCGAAATGCACATCGCCCTTTTGCGACTCAAGGGCTATCCGGGCAATCTCGGTGTCGTTTTCATCGAAAACACAAACAAAAACCTTAGTTGCCGAACGCGAGTAAACCGCAAAATTTACCCCGCCGTTACAAACGCTGGCCCCCAGAGGTTCCGCAGCCCCGGCATCGGGTATCAAATGAGGTTTGCTCAAGTGATGACGCTGGGCGCAGCCCGCCCGGTCGCCGCTTTTATGCCCGCCAGTTCTTCCGCTGCCCCAATCAGGTCTGCCAGCGCCTCCTGCGTCTCCACGTCCAGTTTCCCCCCGGGCGGCTCATAGCGCTCCACATAAAGGCGCAGGGTTGCGCCCACGGTGCCGGTGCCGCTAAGGCGCAACACGATGCGCGCACCGTCCTCAAAGATAATGCGCAACCCCTGATGCTCTGCCACCGAACCATCCACCGGGTCGGTGTAGGTAAAAT
>DROE01000006.1 GCA_011322005.1 Devosia sp. | reverse complement strand
AGACCGGAGGCGGGCCGGTGTTTATCAATCTCATTCACGACATTGATTTGCTGCGTTATCTTTGCGGTGAAATTGTTCAGGTTCAGGCTTTGCAGTCCAACGCCTGGCGCAGGAATGAGGTCGAGGAAACCAGCGTTGCCATTGTGCGTTTTGAGAGCGGGGCGCTGGGAACCGTCAGCGTTTCGGACCATGTGGTGGCGCCGTGGAGCTGGGAACTGACGGCAAAGGAAAATCCCAGCTACCACCCGACCGGTCAGTTCTGCTATCTGATAGGGGGCAGTCATGGCTCGCTGGAACTTCCCGCCAACCGCGTGTGGCGCAATCGGGACAAACGCAGTTGGCTCGAACCTGTTGAAGCGCAAACCTCTGCCGCCGATGACAAAGACCCGCTGGTGTCGCAGATTGAGCATTTCTGCAAGGTTATTGCCGGTGAAGCAATGCCGCTGGTCAGCGGTCTCGAAGGCCTGAAAACCCTACGGGTAATCGACACCATGAAACGCTCGGCGGAAAATGGCGGCGCGGCTGTTGAAATTTCTCATCAGCAGGGCTGAGCGTCCGCTTGCCAGCGGCAGGCCGTGAGGTTAAACCGTGCCGCAGCGCAAGGCCGTTTCGAGCCGGAAAGGCAAACATGCCAAAGAAAGCCCCTCCCCTGAATGCAGAACGCTATCCGGCCAGACTGACGCGCCCGCTGGTTGACGAACTGGTGCTGAATGCTCTGAGCGAAGATTTGGGGCTTGCCGGAGACATTACCTCGCAGGCGACTCTGCCCCCGACAGCCAGCGCCAGAGCGTTGATGGTTTCGCGCGAGAACGGCATTATTGCCGGTCTTGATTTGGCGGAAGCCGCTTTTCGCCTTGTGGGGCCGGGTCTGACTTTCAGGCCACTGGTTGGGGACGGTGATGCGGTGAAGGCGGGAAGCGAAGTGGCGCACATTTCGGGCAATGCGCGTTTGCTGATGGCAGGGGAGCGGGTGGCGCTGAACTTTCTCAACCACATGAGCGGCATTGCCAGCCACACGCGCCGCTTTGTTGACGCCGTTGCCGGAACGGGGGCGCAGATTTGCGATACGCGCAAGACCACGCCGGGCCTGCGCGCCGTTGAAAAATACGCGGTGCGTTGCGGGGGCGGCACCAATCATCGTTACGGGCTGGATGACGCCATCCTCATCAAGGACAATCACATTGCGGTGGCGGGCGGTGTTGGCGCCGCCGTCAGGGCCGCATTGAATTTTGCCGGACCGATGGTGGCGATCGAGGTTGAAGTGGACACGCTCGAACAGCTTGAAGAAGCGCTTGAAGCGGGTGCCAACGCCGTCCTGCTCGACAATATGGGTGTCCAAACGCTCAGAAAAGCTGTGGCACTCAACAGGGGCCGGGCAAAACTTGAAGCCTCGGGCGGGGTCGACCTGGAACATGTGGGCGCGATTGGTGCGACCGGTGTCGACTATATCTCGACGAGCAAGATCACCATGGCCTCGGTACCGCTTGATATCGGGGTTGATATCAAAGTTTCCGTTTAATGCCCCAAAGGGCCTGTTCCAATGAACCGGAGTGGTGCAATGGCATCTGAAATGCTGGATATGATGATTGAGGCCTCCATAAAGGCCGGTCAGACAATAATGGATGTTTACGCGGCCCCCATCCGCTCAGAGAAAAAGTCTGACGGCT
>DROE01000005.1 GCA_011322005.1 Devosia sp. | reverse complement strand
TCCCGGGCGAATGGTCAAAAGCCGTGACCCTGCTGGCTGAAGGCAAGGACATCAACTATGAGGGGGCCTCGGGCCAACACGAATTTGATGACGCCGGCGACGTACCCGGAACCATCGTCGAAATGGTTGTATCCGGCGGTTCATTCCAGGAGGTGGGTCCCGCCATGTGATCCCTTCCGGGTCAGCAACAAATGAAGAGGCCCGGAACCTTGGTTCCGGGCTTTTTTTGTCAGTCCTGACCCGAAGCCGACAACCAGGTCCGAATCTGGCGGTGATGGGGCGACCATGCCTCCCATGCGCCCTTTGCCCATTCCCTGACAGCGGATTTGTGCTCCTCAACACTATTGCTCTTCACCACGTCCCCCACCGTAATCGGTCCCAGCGATCCGGGCGGTTCAAGCCAGACAAACGATCCCTTGTTCTTCGACACCTTGAGCATGGCGTCATTGGCGTGTTCGGGCGTCAGATCATATTCATGAAACAGGCAAAGGCGGATCAAATGCACACCAATCGAACCGATGGTCTGAGGGGACGGTTCACCGGGATGCTGTACCGCATAAGCATCGACGCTCAGCCTGTGAATTTCAAGGAGTTCAGGTTCGCTGTATTCACGCGCCAGCACTTTACCAAAAGCGGCCCAACACCCCTGACTTGAGCTCATATAGCGGTGTACCGGACCCTCAATATCATCAAACAACCCCCTGCAGGAAAAACACTCAATCTTGCTCAACATGCGGCTACCTCTTGAACCATCACCTCATTCAGGTTTGTTTGGACCTGGCCTTTTCGGTTTCACTCCCATGCCGCCAGATCACCTCGGGAATCAGCCCCTTTGGAGCATATCGGAGTGCCAGTGTGATCACCAGCCCCAGCACGAATACGCGCATCTGCAGCGAGCGGCTTTCCACGTCGGGAATGGTGCCCCAACCCCAGCTTTCAAACCAGTCACTGAGATTTACGAACATGGCCTGCGAAACATTTGCCGAAAGGCTCCACACGATAAAGATGAACACACCGCCAAAGACAGCGCCAAAATTATTGCCCGCCCCGCCAACAATGACCATCACCCAGATGAGGAATGTGTGATTGATCGGCTGATAACCACCGGGGTCCAGAATCTGGGCAAAGCTGGTGAGGATTGCCCCGCCAATGCCAATCAGCACCGAACCGAAAACAAAGATTTCAATCTGCCGGGATTTTACATTCTTGCCCATGGAAGCGGCGGCAATGTGATTGTCGCGGATGGCCCGCATCATGCGCCCCCACGGCCCCCCATAGGCCCGCTGGATGAGGAACAACACCACCAGAACCACAAGGATCACCACTACCAGATATGCCCCGCGCGCGTAAATGAATGAGGCGGCGGTGTCCATGCCCCACTCTTGCAGCTCCTGTGGTTTTGGCACCGGCCAGGGTACCGGAGACACGGTCAGCGTACCCCGTGTCAGCCAATCCATATTCTTGACCAAAGCCCGGATGATTTCCGAAATTCCAATGGTAGCAATCGCCAGATAGTCAGTCCTCAACCCCAGACATATCTTGCCGATGACATAAGCAATTCCGGCCGCCAGTACACCACCGAATATCCAGCCCAGAAATACCGGCAGTCCAAGACCGCCCACAAATCCGGCTTCGGCTTCGATATAGGCCGCGGCCGGATCAATCTGGGAGCGATAGACGAGATAGGCAACAATCCAGGCGGCAATCTGGGCGGTGCGGTGCCAGCGTGCCGAAGCGCCATACCGGTGCAGCCGGTTGGCCCCAATGATAAGCGCGGCGCCCACCACAGCGGCCAGCAATGCCTTGAAAAGCAGGAACGGACCCTCTGATCCCCAGAAGTCCATGTTTACCGGCATGGAGATGAAGGTAACGGCGAATCCGCCCACCATCAGAAAACCCATCACCCCGAAATTGAACAGGCCCCCATAGCCCCACTGGATGTTCAGCCCCAGGGCGATCAGCGCGTAGGCGGCAGCTTCCACGCACAGGCGTACGGTAAAGGGGGCGCCGGTGAACACACCGACAACCAGAATGAGTACAAACAGGCCAAGATAAAGGGAAACCGCACGGGCGATCATGTGGAGGCTCCCCTGAAAATACCCGTTGGCCTGACCAGCAGCACAATCACCAGAATGACAAAAGCCACCGTCAGCTTATATTCCGTGGGCACGATGGAAAGATCTGTGGGCACCCAGTCGGGCATGCTAGCCCGAAACGGGCGCAACAATATCGCCCAGTTGAACACCGACAGCGTTTCGGCAAACCCAACGACGAACCCCCCTGCAATCGCCCCGTAGGACTGACCAAGCCCGCCAACGATGGCGGCGGCAAAAATCGGCAGCACGATATTGAAGGCAAGGTCGGGCTTCAGTGAAACATCCAGCGCCAGCATGGTGCCCGCAAGGCAGGCCAGAGTGCCCGCAATCAGCCACGTCACCCGCACCACCAGTTTGGTATTGATGCCCGAGACCTGTGCCAGATCGGCGTTGTCGGCCATCGCCCGCATGGCTTTTCCCAGCCGTGAGCGCGTCAGGAACATGTGCAGCGCCAGCACCGCAACAATGGTCAGCCCGATCATC
>DROE01000004.1 GCA_011322005.1 Devosia sp. | reverse complement strand
GAGCAGCGCCGCCACCTCTGCCACCCGGTGCTGCTCCTGCCGATGCTGATATTCTGCCAGCGCCAGCCCGCCTTTGGCGATGCTTCCGGGTGCGCCCATATAGGTGGAGAGTGGTGCCAGATTGGCAAAGGGGATGTTGGAGGAAATGTAAATGGAGGCCGAGCGCAAGAGTTGCGCAAGAAACGGCACCTTCATGGCCTCGCGCTTGAAATTGTCGACAATGTGCTCGCCCATATAGCGGGTGCCGATGCGGTAATCGACAGAGAAGTGGAACCAGTTGTGGGCGCGCAGCAGGGCCGACACCCAGGTTTTGCCGACCCCGGACATGCCAAAAACCGTCACCGCATGTTGCGGGGCCTGTTCGAACTCATCGGCATTGTCAAAAAGCATGTCAGTTTGTTCCGCACTGTGGTTTTTGAGGGCCGGGTGGCATGGCACTTAGACCAAGATAGCGGCGGGCACAAGCTGTGTCCGGGCCGCCTTCGGATTGTCGTGCCAGCGGCAAATGTTGCCCTCCAACGGGGTTTGTTTTGCCGGGTTGGCAGTAAAACGGGAGCTTTCAGGACAAAAAAACACGCTGTAACAAAGACTTGTCTGTTTGGCATCAGGCTTGCATTGCCAGAAGGCGAAGTGGCGCGCGGTGCGCCCGATGGTGAATGGAGAGTATGAGATGGGTATTTTTGGAGCATTGGCGGTGGCTGTATCCGGGCTTCGGGCACAGGCATTCGCGCTTGAGAATATTTCCGGCAACATCGCAAACGCGCAGACGACCGGTTACAAACGCATGGAAACGGACTTTGTCGATCTGATACCCGATGCTCCCCTGGGGCGACAGGCCCCGGGTGCGGTTCTGGCTCAATCGCGCTCCACCAACAACGACTCCGGGGACATCATTTCCTCCTCATCCGAGACCAATATGGCGCTCAATGGCACGGGTTTTTTCGTGGTGGAGCAAAAGGTGGGGCAGAATGACGGCTCCGCAATATTTGGCGGGACGGATTATTATACACGCCGGGGGGATTTTGAACTGGACAAGGACGGTTATCTGGTCAACGGGGCCGGATATTATCTCAAGGGCCTCTCGATTGATTCAGATACCGGAAATATTTCGGGCTCGGTGCCCCAGGTAATTCAGACGTCCAATGCTTTTTTGCCCGCTGAAGGAACGTCGCGCATAGATTATGCGCTCAACCTGCCTCAATTGCCCAAAAATGTAGCCTATGACCCGGATACAGTGGGCAGTGAGCTTCTTGTTGTGGGTGACTATGCGGTGGACCCCACGGTGGGTGGTGCCGAGGTTGTGCAGGCCGCGGACGGGGATACCTTTCTTGAGCAATCCATTGCTGGCGGGGCAATAACTTCTTACGCAAGTAATGGCTCGCCGGTGAATGTGCAGTTGCGCTGGGCAAAGATTGACAGTGCGGAGGTCGGGGCTGGGGATACCTGGAACCTGTTTTATCTCAGTGACAGCGGGGCCACGGGCACGGACACCATGTGGACCAATGTGGGGACGGACTATAATTTCGATGCCAGTGGCACGCTTACGCCCGCAGTAAACTCCATCACGCTGAGCGGTTTGACGATTGACGGTACAACAGTCGGCGATGTGGTGCTCGATCATGGTACGGATGGGGTCAGCCAGTTTGCTGATGCCAACGGCCAGACCCAGGTTACAACCCTGACCCAGAACGGATATTCCAAGGGCGAGTTTGTTTCGGTTGCGGTCAACAATACCGGCCGGATTGTTGCATCCTATTCCAACGGGCAGCAGGTGGAGATTGCTGCAGTGGTCAGGGCCAACTTCAACGCGGTAAATCAACTGAAACGTCACGATGGAGGTATTTTTTCCGCCACATCGGAGTCAGGTGGTGCGATTTATCAGACTGATGGGGGCATTATAGGGTCCTCGATCGAGTCCTCGAACACCGATGTCTCAGAAGAATTCACCAAACTTATCGTAACCCAGCAGGCCTACGCTGCCGGAACCCGGATTGTCTCAACCTCAGACGAGATGCTTCAGGAAGCGCTCAATATGCTGCGTTAGCGCTCTTTTGCACAAGTTCCCCAGGGCTGGCGCGATACGCATTGCGCGCCCGCCCGCCCTGCCTGAAGGAAGGAAGTTTAGATGGGTCTGAGCGTTTCACTGTCCAACGCCCTGTCTGGGATGAATGTCACCCAGTCCGGGCTCAGCGTTGTTTCGCGCAATGTTGCAAATGCGGGGACACCCGGCTTTCACCGCCAGACATTGGCGGTCGTTGAATCCAACGGCGGGTTCAGCTCTTATGCAACCCTTTCGGGCATTCAGCGGGCGTTTAATCAGGCACTGCAAACCCAATATACCTCTCAGGTTTCGACAACCGGAAATGCCAGCGTGCGCGCGGAATTTCTGGAGAGACTGGAGACATTTCTGGGAATGCCGGGGGACTCCAATTCCCTGGACAAGCTTTACGGTGATTTTCAAAGTTCCATGCAGGCGCTGGCGGTCAGTCCCGAAGATTACGCGACCCGCGCGCAGGCAGTCGCGCAGGCCCAGTCACTGGTTGAAGTGCTCAACAGTCTGACCAGCGGCGTGCAGGAGTTGCGTCGGGAAACGGAGTCCCAGATCGGGGCCTATGTGGACGATGCAAATCGCATACTTTCCTCCCTGGCTGACATAAATGCGCAGTTGTATGATGCCTCGAGCGGCGATGAGATACGCGCCGCCTTGCTTGATGAGCGCGACAGGCTCGCCAGTTCCCTTGCAGAGATTATCGATGTGCGCACCGACTATCGGGATGACGGGACCGTGTCCGTGATGACCAACACCGGACTGGGCCTGCTTGATGTTGGTGTTTCCACTTTTCGTTTCGAACGGGCGGGGAACCTTTCGGCCAATTCACTGTTCGACATTGATGAGGGGGAAAACGGGGTTGGCGTGCTCACCCTGAGCACCAGTTCAGGGTTCACGCTTGATCTGGTAGAGCAGGGGATATTGCGCTCGGGGGCACTGGGAGCGCTCGTGGAACTGCGCGATACGACCCTGACACAGTTCCAGGGGCAAATAGACGAGATAGCCGCCAATCTGGCGACGAGTTTCTCGACCATCCAGACGGAAGGAACCGCTGTCAGCGTTGGGGCTGCCGCCGGTTTTGAGGTCGACCTTGCCGACATGCAGGCGGGCAACAGTTTTCTGCTCAACTACACTGAGGCAGGAGAAGAAAAACAGGTCCGCGTGGTACGGGTGGATGATGTGGGCGTGTTGCCTCTGGATTATGACGATGCCAATGGCGTGCGTGTGGTGGGCATCGATTTCAGTGGCGGCATGGGAGACGTGGCGACGGACTTGAGCGCGGTGCTCGGAGCCGGGCTGACAATTACAAATCCGTCGGGGGATGTTTTGCGTATCGTGGATGACGGGGCGCTTGGCACAACCGATGTTGCTTCAATGACCGCCAGCACCACCGTGACCGCTTCACAAGGGGCAGGGCTGGCGCTCAACCTGTTTGTTGACGGCGGCAATGCGCCATTCACAAATTCGCTGGACGGCGGACCACAGCGGCGCGGTTTCGCCGGACGCATTGCGATCAACTCCGAAATTCTGGCAGACAACACGCTTCTGGTGCAACACACAAGCGGCGGTTCGCTGGGGGATTCCTCGCGGGTGGACTATTTTCTCGATCGGCTGGAGAACGGTCAGTTCACTTCGGATTCCTCCGTTTTGCCGGAACTCGGCGGATACCGCTTTAGCGGGAATGTGCAGGATTTCGTCTCTCAGATGCTGAACTTTCAGGGAAATTCAATCTCGCGGGCGCAAAGTGACCTTCAAACCCAGCAACTCACCATGGACACTCTGGATCTGCGGGTCGAGCAGGAGTACGGGGTCAATATTGATGAAGAGATGGCCCGCCTGATGGAACTGCAAAACGCTTACGCAGCCAATGCCCGGGTGGTGTCTATTGTTCAGGAACTTTTACAAACCCTGATGCAGATATAGGAGGAGGTAAATGATCGTAAACAAGTCACTCTTTCCATCCACTCCGACCTTTCGCGCCATCACCAATATGCAGGATCGTTTTGCCGACCTGCAGGTGCAATTGGCAAGTGGCAAGAAAACCTCCACGCTTTCAGGACTTGGAACCGACCGCAATTATGACCTCACTCTGCGGGCCCGCCTGGGAAAGATTGAATCCTACCAGAAAACCATCCAGACCATAAATCTGCGGCTGGATTTCTATGACAATGCCATGATCCGGCTTGACCAGATCGAGGCGGACGCCCGCACTTCGGCTTCGCCGGGCGGATATGGCGCTGACGGCATCAACCTGACGACTTCTCCCTCGCTTTCCGAGGCACGGCTGGACGAAGTATTGAATCTGCTCAACACCCAGGTGTCGGGCCGTCACCTGTTTGGCGGAAGCGTCACCGATCAGCCTCCGGTTGCTTCAACCTCAGAGGTTCTGGACGGCGCCGGGGGGCGGGATGGTTTCCGCACAGTCGTAGGCGAGCGAAAGCTGGCCGATGCCGGGGTCGACGGTCTTGGACGGCTGGGAATCGTCAGTATGGCCGAACTGGTCACTCTTTCGGAGGATGGTGTCCATCCGTTCGGTTTGAAACTGAGCACGCTTTCCAGTGATTCGGGGGGAATTTCTCTCACTGCTCCCGCAGGAGCACCCGCTTCATTGGGGGTTGAATTTACCGGCACCGTTGTTGAGGGGCAACAGGTCACCATCGGATTGACTTTGCCGGATGGCAGTTCCTATTCATTGAGCATGAAGGCTGTTGAGGGAACACCCCAGGAAGCCACCGAGTTCACCATAGGGGCCACAGACGCCGATACGGCCAGCAATTTTGCGGCAGCACTTCAGGCATCTCTTGAAGAAATCGGTGAAACCACCCTTGAGTCATCTTCGGTTTTTGCGGCGGCGGACAATTTTTTCAACGGGCGCGGCGAGAGTGTTGTGCGTGTCGATGGTCCCCCGTTTGAAAGCGCCACGGCGCTGATTGCAGGAACCGATGCCGACACCGTGTTCTGGTATGAGGG
>DROE01000003.1 GCA_011322005.1 Devosia sp. | reverse complement strand
TCAATACCGTTCCATGTCTTGTCACCTAAAAGGTTCCATTCCTGAAACGAAAGGGTAATCGCACCGAAGGTGGGATAAAAGCGAATGACCGTGTAAAACAGAATCGGCAGGGCAAGAAAACCCCACGCCCAGACCACCTGCTTTTGCTTGATGGAAAGCGCGCGATACCAAAACATTGTTGTTTCCTTTTTGCCAAAAAAGAACCGGGGCGGCTCCGGTAAAAAACGAAACCGCCCCGGAATGTTCTGTTACCTAGTTATAATAGTCGTCAAGGATTGCCTGCTCCTTGACGGCGGCTTCGCTCAGGGCTTCTTCGGCTGTTGCCCCTTCAAGCAGAATGCGCTGCAAAGCATCCATTATCACCTGCCGCTGGCCGCTTTCGTTGGCAAAGATGGTGGTGCGTGCATAGCCAAGTCCGGCAACAAACGGGCCGAATACCGGGTCCATTTTGTTCTCCTCGGTCAGGGCTGCGGTTGGTTTGGCGGGAAGCTCGCCCACGGTTTCAAGCCAGATCTGCATGGCCTCGTCCGAAGTCAGGTATTGCATGAATTTGAGCGCGGCTTCGAGTTTTTCGCCCTCGGCCTTGGTGGTAACCGCGTTCACCCAATAGGATGAATAGTTGGATTGGGTTCCATCGGACCCGGCGGGCAGTTCGGCAACACCCCACTCAAGACCACGGGTCTTGTTGAGGGCGCCTATCCTGAATGAGCCGTCAATGTGCATGCCGGCGCGACCGGCCTTGAATGCGGCCTGTGGTTCATCCATGAAACCGGCCTGGGTCACGCCATGCCTGGTCTCCAGATCGGCATACCATTGCAGGGCGGCAACACCGGCGGCATTGTTATAGGTGACGGTACGGTAGTCCTCGGTATAGGGCTCACCGCCAAACTGGCGCACCAGAACTTCACGCCACCAGTGGTGATCCTGTGCGTTCATGCCCGTTGTGAGGCCGACCTGGGTGATGTTGCCCGAGCCGTCGCGTTTGGTCAGAGCCGCAGCGGTCGCAACCAATTCATCAAGAGTTTTGGGCGGTGCTTCAATGCCCGCTTCCTCGAACAGTCGCTTGTTGTAGAAAAGAGCCAGAGCCCGAACCGCCGTGGGCAGAGCCATATAGGCACCATCGCGCTTCATGGCCTGAACCATGGGGAAAAACTCGGCTTCGATCTGTTCGGGGGGGAACATGTCGGTGGGCAGCGGCCGGATAAGCTCGGCATCCACATAGTCGTTGAGCCAGCCATAGAACAGCTGAACCACGTCAGGGCCCTGTCCGGCGGGAATCGCTGCTGCAACCTTGGTGCGATAGTCGGCATAGGGGAACGAGGTCTGCACGATTGTGATGCCGGGGTTGGCAGCCTCGAAATTTTCAATGAGCTTGTCGATGGCATTGATTCGGGCCTCAAAAAAATACTGCCAATATTCAATTTCCACCGCCCGGGATGCGGTTGCGCTCAATGCAAGAACCGCAGTGGCGGCCAGGCCGAGAATGCCTTGCTTTAAGTTTCTCATCTTTGCTTTCCTCCTGTCGGGCACCCATCTTGTTGTGCTAAAGGTTCTTTTTTTCAATATGTTACGGCAGGTGACGCTGTCTCTTTGTCGTGGGCATCGTTTCTCACCGATAGGGAAGTGTTGACCAAAGCAAAAAACAAATCAATATTTAATTCAAGTTACTTGAGTAAAAAATGACAGTCGAAAGTACCATGGCGAAGCGTCACACGAGCATAATCGGGGGCAATGCGTGCCGGAACCGGAGCCACAATCGAAGGGTGGTGCTGGACTTTGTGCGCGCCAATGAGCCGGCCGGGCGAGCGGAAATTGCCCGCAGTTGCGGGCTGAGCGTGCAGGCGGTGTCCAATATCATCGAATCTCTGGAGCATGATGGCCTGCTGCAGGCTGATGGCCACCGTCTGGGAGCCAGGGGGAAACCGGCGCTGCAATACCGCTTTGATCCGGATCGGGCGTTTTCGGTAGGGGTCGAACTGCGCCCGGATGTAGCTATGTGCGCCCTGATCAACCTTTCGGGCGAAATGATATTCTGGGAGCAGTCGGAGCTGGCCGATGCTTCCCTTTCCTGCGCGATTGAAGCGGTCAGCAATCTGGTCAACCGTGCCATCAGTGCCAGTGGCCGGGATCAAAAAAGCTGGCTGGGCACGGGCATCGTCATGCCCGGGCCTTTTGGTGTTTCGGAGATCAGCTTTGCGGGAGGCACATCGTTGCCGGGTTGGGACAACGTTGATATCAGGCGGGTGTTTTCCGAGGCGCTGGGGTGCGAGGTGATTGTGGAGAATGATGCTACCGCCGCGGCAATATCGGAAAGGATGTCCGGCGTCGCCAGAGGTCTGGACAGCTTTTGCTTTGTCTATTTTGGAACCGGACTGGGGTTGGGAGTTATTTCAGGGGGGCACGCTCAGGGCGGGGCAATGGGTAACGCCGGTGAGATCGGGCATGTCATCACGGCTTCGGGGGGTCTGTCCTGTGCGTGCGGCAATCGGGGGTGTCTGGAGATGTACGCTTCGCGCGCCTCCGCGTTGCGTTACTTATCTGACAGTGGTGTTGCGGCTGCGAACGGGAATGATCTGAGCGCACTGCTGCGGGAGAATTCGCCCGTACTATCAAGCTGGCTCGACAGGGCTGCCGAACACCTCTCCCGAGCCATAGGCATGGTGGAAAATCTGCTCGATCCTGAAGCTGTAATTCTTGGCGGGGTTATGCCTGAACCTATTGTCGCGGCACTTGTGGCGCGTCTGGACCTGCCCAGGGGATCGGTTTCCAACAGAAAAGACCGAACCATAGCGCGCGTGCTTCAGGGTTCGTCGGGCCGCCATACCGCGGCCATGGGCGGAGCGGCAATGATTGTTCATCAGACCATAACTCCCTCGATCACGGTCTATAGCTAGGCGGATACGTTATGCGCATAACCGGGCAGGACCGATTGAACAGACAGAGGGCGCGTCCGCGCATTGCCCGCTTGTGGCTTGCGCTACAGCCTTTGCGCTCCTGTGTTTCGTTCATGAATACCGGTGCGCACCCGGACGATGAAACAAGCCCGATGCTGGCGGTGCTGGCCTTGCGCGACGGGGTGAAGCTCTCCCATGCCTGCGCAACGCGGGGGGAAGGGGGGCAGAATGCGCTGGGGCTGGAAACGGGCAAGAGCCTTGGGGTCGTGCGTACCCGGGAAATGGAGCGGGCAGCCGAAGTCCTAAATATGAGCCAGTACTGGCTCTCGGAAGAACCAGGGGGCAGCATTTTTGACTTTGGCTTCTCCAAGAGTGGGGAGGAGACGCTTCAACACTGGGGTAAAGAACGGGTCCTGAAGCGGTTTGTGCAAATTCTGCGCCGGGAGCGCCCAGATATTGTTTGCCCGACATTTCTGGATGTACCCGGCCAGCACGGGCATCACCGGGCCATGACCCGCTCTGCGTTCAGGGCGGTGGAGCTTGCTGCCGATCCTGCGGCTTTTCCCGAACTGGGCCTGGGCATCTGGCAGGTCAAGAAAGTCTATCTCCCGGCCTGGTCGGGAGCGGGTGACGCCTATGATGACGATGTTCCGCCGCCCCCTGAAACCACGCGGGTTGATGGGGGTGGGGGAGACGATGTGCTCGGTGCGGACTATGGTCAGATCGGGCAGTGGTCGCGGGCTTTTCATCGCACGCAAGGGATGGGCGCCTGGGTCGAGCGTGGCCAAAAAAGCGACTGGCCGCTGAATTTGGCCTGGTCTGGGATTGGTGTGTTGGGGCCGGAGACGAAGATATTTGAGGGCCTGCCAAAAACCCTTGCCGACCTGGCGGATTTTGCCGGAACACCCGAGCTTTCTGAACCGCTTGCAAAAGCTCAGAACGAGCTGGACGCGGCGATCAGCGCTTTTCCCGACGATAAAAAAATCCGTGAGCACGGCGCGGCAGCCCTTGGTTTTGTCCGGCAGGCGCTGAAAATTTGCCCGGACCATGCAAAGAGCGAAATTCTGCATCGGCTTGCGGCCAAGGAGCATCAGGTCAGTAAAGTTCTGGCGCTTGCGGGCAGGATTGACTGCCGCATTGCTGTCGCTGAGCCGGAGGTGCGTCCTGGGGAAAAAATCGAACTGGAACTGCACCTGTATGCGCCGGAAATGGAGGTCGGGGCCGAAATTATCGCACCTGAGGGCTGGTCGGTGGGCCGGTGGGAAGCAGGGCGATGTCGGATTGGTGTTCCTGAAGAGGCCCGGCCGGGTAATGCCTATCCCGACTTCTGGTCTCCCGAGCAGGCCAACGGGGAGGTTTTTGTGCGCCTGAGTTGGGAGGAACAGGGTCAAGCGGTGTCCCTCGATATTGACCTTGAAGAGCGGATTTTTGTGCTGCCTTCCCACTCCGCAACGCTTGAACCTGTTGCGACCCTGCTCAACCTGACAAAGCCGGGGCCGGTGGAAATTCTGGTTTCAAGCCGGTTCCCGAAAAAGGCCAAGCCCGAACTTGTTGCGCCTGCCGGATGGAGCGTTGGCGAAGAGGAGCGGTTTGCGCTTGACCCGGAACCGGGCCTTAAAGCCGGTATTTATGAATTTGCTCTGCGCCTTGAGGGCCAGCCCGTCCAAAGTGTTTCGCGGATGGGATATGAGCATACCGGAGCGCTGAGGCGCGTTGGGCCCGGCGTCGCGCGTATCCGGGTGCTTGATGTAAAACTGCCGTCAGCAAAAATCGCCTATATTGGCGGAGGTAGTGACCGGAGTGACCATTGGCTGAGGGCGCTGGAAATGGACATTACCAACCTTGGTGAGGACGCGCTGGAAAAGACAGATTTTACCGAATTTGACAGTATTCTTGTGGGGGTATTTGCTTTCCGCACACGATCCGCCTTAAACCGGCGACTGCCTGCCCTGCATGACTGGGTACAAAACGGGGGCAATCTGGTGACGCTCTACCATCGCCCCTGGGATAATTGGGACCCCGAGCACACCCCCACGGCGCGTATCGAAATCGGCAGGCCCTCCCTGCGCTGGCGGGTTACGGATGAAAACGCAAAAGTTACTCATCTTGTGCCCGGGCACAAGTTGCTCACCACTCCGAATATGATTGGTGAAGATGATTGGGCAGGCTGGCACAAAGAGCGCGGGCTTTATTTTGCTTGTGGCTGGGACAAGGCTTATGTGCCGCTACTGAGCATGGCCGATCGCCAGGAAAAACCACTGCACGGAGCGCTTCTGAGTGCAAAAATCGGGGCCGGGCGTCATACCCATACCAGCCTCATCCTGCACCATCAGATGGAAAAGCTGGTTCCTGGAGCTTTTTGCATCATGGCCAACCTGTTGGCGCCCGCAAAGGCTTGACCGCCTCCGCTCCATAAGCAAACCTGAAAATCGGGGGCTGAAAACAGCCCCGGGGATGCGGGGGGAGGAAAGGTGGCCAGTGGTTCTGCACTTGTGCGGCGGTACAGGCGAAATCTGTTCGCAGTTACCGGACTCGTGGCCTTGTTGAGCGCGGGGGGCGTTGCTGTTGGCATGCAAATCGCGGGTGCTGCGGCCGAAAGCGCTCTTGAGCAATCGGTCCAGGAAGTGCTTCTGGTGCAGGAACAGGTGTTGAACGGGCTGATGGAGAAGTTCCGACTGCTGCCAAATCTGGTAGGGCGCAATCCCAAGATTTTCAATGTCCTTGAGGACCCAAGCGAAAAAAATATCGCTGCTGCGCAACTTGCCATCCGTCATGATGCGGCGATGTCGGGGGCACTGGATATTGTGCTGCTCAGGCTGGATGGTTCACTGCTGGTCAGGGGAACAGGAGTGGTCACGGAGCCGTTTGAGCCAACCTCCCGGTTGCTCAGTGCGGTCAGGCAGGGGCGCCTGGGCCGCAAGGCAATACAATTTCCCCCGAACGAGAGAGCATACGCATTTGCCAGCGGGCTGCGCGATGGCGGGGGCAGTCTTGCTGGTGCAATTGCGGTGCTGGTTGACCTGGCTAATCTGGAACAAATCTGGTCGCTGTCGCGTTTGCCCATACTGGTGGTTGATCAGGAGGGGACCATTCTTGCATCCAACCGGGCCGAGTGGCGCACGATGCCGCTGGAGAAGGTCCAGAATCATACCTCCGGTATAACAGAATATGTATTTGAGGGGGAGGCGCGTGCCTATGTCGAGATGAGCCGTGCCCTGCCCGGACTTGAGTGGGAGTTGCGTGTTCTGGCCGAAGCGGCACCCATTGCCCGTGCCCGACTTGGCGCGACGGCCGTTGCCTTGCTGGCGGGGTTGGTTCTGGCTGTGTCATTTGCCTATCTGATGCGCCGGCGTCTGAACCTGGTGCAGAAGAGCCGAACCGACAAAGCCAATTCCCTCAGGCTGGAGCGTTTGGTCAGGGACCGGACCAAAGCACTTACTTTGACCAACAAAGCGCTCGAGCAAGAGGTCGAGCACCACAAACTGACTGGATCAACATTGCGCAAAACTCAGGATGAACTGATTCAGACGGGAAAACTTGCAGCCCTGGGTCAGATGTCAACAGCTCTTTCGCATGAGTTCAACCAGCCGCTGGCTGCCACAAAGTCCTATGCGGACAACGCAATCTTGTTTCTGGAACGCAACCGGCAGAGGGAGGCTGCGGAAAATATCCGGCTCATCTCGAAAATGGCGGATCGCATGGCTGTCATTTCGCGGCACCTGCGCAATTTCGGGCGCAAACCCAAAACGAGGCTTTCTTCGGTTTCCGTTGAGGCAGTAGTCGATGATGCAATCGAAGTTCTCTCGGCCCGGCTGCGCGAACAGGACGTGGAAATAACCGTGCAGCATGAGGTTCCCGGCGTACTGGCCATTGCCGGTCACGTGCGGCTTCAGCAGGTTGTGGTAAATCTTATCAGCAATGCGCTGGACGCAAGCGAGCCTGTTCCGGCAAATTCCGTTCAGGTTATTACCGGAGACGCGGGCAAAAAGGTTTTCATCAAAGTGCGTGACTTTGGCCCGGGGATTGCTCCTGAGCATCTTGGCCAGGTGTTCGACCCGTTTTTCACCACGAAGGACCCAGGACGGGGCCTGGGGCTTGGACTGTCAATTTCCTATAATATTGTGAAGGACTTTGGCGGGCAGCTGAGTGGTCAAAGCCATCCTGATGGCGGGGCAGTTTTCACCGTTGAGCTTGAGAGTGCCCGAGCGCAGGAGGGACAGCCGGCCGGATGAGCAAGAGTATTGATGTGCTTTTTGTTGATGATGAGGAGCATTTGCGCCGGGCCATGCAGCAAACGCTGGAATTGGCGGGCTACAAGGTCATCACAGCTCCTGGTGCGAATGAGGCGATGGCACTTGTTTCACGGGATTTTTCCGGCATTATTGTTACGGACATACGCATGCCGGGCCTGTCAGGGATGGACCTGTTGCAGCTTTGTCTTGAGATTGACGCTGACCTGCCCGTTATATTCGTGACCGGCCATGGTGATATTACCTTGGCCGTGGAGGCCATGCGGGCCGGGGCTTATGATTTCATCGAGAAACCGTTCTCCAGTGAGCAGTTGCTCGACCCGGTGGCGAGGGCGCTGGAAAAACGCCGCCTGACACTGGAAGTGCGCCACTTGCGCGATGCGGTTACCAGCCGACGGGACAATCTTGAATTGCGTCTTGCCGGGCGTTCGGCGGCCATGGTTCGCGTACGCGAACAGATACGGGCGATTGCGCCATCCAGTGCTAACGTGCTCATTGTGGGAGATGCGGGCACCGGCAAGGAGGTGGTGGCAAGGGCCATACATGATCTTGGCTACAATCTTGGGGCAGCGGGCAACCGGGGTGGTGAAGGCACAGGGGAAGAGACCAGGCGCCCCTTTGTGCCAATTAACTGTTCGGCCCTGCCCACCGAAATGATCGAAGCGGAGCTGTTCGGTTATGAGGCGGGGGCGTTTCCAGGTGCGGTTCGGGCGCGCTTTGGAAAGTTTGAGCATGCGCGCAATGGCACGATTTTTTTCGACGGCATAGAAACCCTGCCCCCGGAAGTGCAGGCCAAACTGGTGCCGGTGCTTGAACAGCAGAGTATCACCCGCCTGGGTTCAAATGAAGCTGTTCGGCTGAATGTGCGATTCATCGCTTCTTCAAAGCTTGGGCTGGAGGAGGGGGTCGAGAAGGGCTGGTTTCGTGCCGACCTGCTTTATCAGGTCAGCGTTGCAACCATCAGCATTCCTGATCTGGCGCACCGGCGGGAGGATATCGGGCGGCTTTTTGTGGAACTTGCGCGCGATGCGGCAGCGCGGAACAAACTCCCGCAGCCCGAGATCTCCGAAGAATATCTGGCATTGCTGGCGGCGCGAAACTGGCCGGGAAATATCCGGGAGTTGCGCAATGTTGCCGAGCGCTATGTTCTGGGGATTCAAAAAGGAGACCGGGGCAGTTCCTCTGATGGCACCCGCCTGGCTGATCGGGTGGCAAGCTTTGAGCGTCAACTTATTTGCTCAGAACTTTCGGCAAAAAAGGGACGGCTGAAGGATGTTTATCTCAGCCTTGGATTGTCGCGCAAATCGCTTTACGAAAAAATGCTCAAATATGGCATTGAACGCAAGGATTTCCTGTAGATGATGCTCGATGTACCCTTTTCTACCCGTAGCGGTATTGGGCAATGTTTCGATTTGCGCCCATAACAGTTCCTTTCCTGCCCGAAAGACACATTTGCGCGATCAAGGCCCTTGCGCCGGACAGCTACAAATTGTTCCCCCTGTTTGGTATGCATAGCGAGGACGCGTGCAATATGGAGGAAAGATTCATGAAGTTTATTCCAGCTTTGGCCGCCGCCGCAGGCATGGCCCTTCTGTCAACACCCGCTGCCCTTGCCGGCCCCGAAGGCTGCGACGACGGCGAAATCGTCATCAAGTTCAGTCACGTGGTTTCCGCCGTCGGCCACCCCAAGGGCGATGCCGCAACCCTTCTGGCGGAGCGTATCAACGCGGAGATGGATGGCACTGCCTGTATGGAGGTGTTCCCCAACTCGACCCTGTTTGATGATAACAAGGTCATGGAAGCCCTGCTTCTTGGTGATGTGCAACTGGCAGCACCCTCGCTTTCCAAATTTGAGTCGTTTACACTGAAATACCGGCTGTTTGACCTGCCCTTCCTGTTTTCCGACCTGGAAGCGGTGGCCCGGTTCACTGCAAGCGATGAAGGCAAGGACATGCTCGATGCCATCAATCCGGTGGGCTATACTGGTCTTGGTTACTGGTTCTCGGGCCTGAAGCAGTTCTCGGCCACCAGACCGTTGCTTGTTCCTTCTGACGCTGAAGGCCTGAAATTCCGCGTTCAGACTTCCGATGTGGCAGTCGCCATGATCGAAGCCATGGGCGGTTCGGCGCAGAAACTGGCCTTTGCCGAAGTTTATGGCGCCCTGCAGACCGGTGTCGTGGACGGGCAGGAAAACACCTGGTCCAATATTTATACCCGCAAGTTCTTTGAAGTTCAGGACGGTGTCACGGAAACCAACCATCAGTTGCTGGCCTATCTGCTGGTCACTTCTGAAGAGTGGCTCAACAGTCTGGAGGCGGATGTGCGCGAGCAGTTCCTCTCCATCGTCAACGAGGTGACTGTGGAAGCCAATCTTTCGGTCGCCGACAAGGAAGCGGCAAACCGTCAGAACATTCTGGATGCCGGTGGCACCATCCGCGAGTTGACACCTGAACAACGTCAGGAGTGGGTCGACACCATGAAGCCTGTCTGGTCGCAGTTCGAAGACGATATCGGGGCGGACCTGATTGAAGCGGCGGTTGCTGCCAACGAATGAAACCATCAGGGTTCAGCCAAAAATACCGGTCGGTGCACCTTTTGTGCTCCGGCCGGTTTTCAAAGGAATATTGGGAGGGGCATCAATGGCATTGTTCGGCAGCCTGTGGCCGTTTCTGGCGCTGGTATTGATGGTGCTCCTGCTATTTGCCGCAGAACAGCGTTTCCCTGATGCGGTCACCCGGATTGAAGAAGGTACGCTGGCCATTATTCTGGCGCTGATAACGCTGGTGTCGTTCGGCCAGGTCATAGCGCGCTACGGTTTTAACGGAGGCTGGGGCGGGGCACTGGAGTTTACCCGCATCCTGTTCGCCTGGATGATACTTTTTGGCATGTCCTATGCGGTTAAAATCAACGCCCATCTGGGTGTGGATGTGTTTGTGCGCATGCTGCCCCAGCCATGGTTCCGCATCGTTGCGGTGTTCGGAGCGCTGAGCGGGGTGTTTTATGCGCTTATCCTTATCTATTCGGACTGGCTGCAGATATTTGGAACCTCCGCGCGGGGGGGGGCTGTGGACTATTGGAGCAAGATGTTCCGTATCGGCATCGGACTGGAGGATTTACGTTATCCGGGGTTCATGCAGTGGCTTTTTGGCCTGCAGGAGCGGGTGCACCGCTGGGTTGCCTATCTCATCCTGCCCATCGGGCTGGCTCTGTTTGCCTTCCGCTGCACCCAGGCGGCCATTGATATTGCGCAGGGCAAGCGCGACCTGGTGATTGCAGGCCATGAGGCTGAAGACCTGGTGGCTGAAAACAAAGATGTATTGAAGGATTAGGGTCATGAGCCCTTTTCCGATCAGATTGAACCATTCTGACGGAGCAATTTTTGTGACAAGACCAAGTGAAGGATTGAAGGCCATATCTGGATACGGGCGAAATACTTCGCGCCGGTATTGGCGCAAAACAGCCCGTCCCTCTTGGGTTTCAGATTGGCGTATGTCCAGAGCCAAACCGGTCTTGCCCGATGGTCACAATCGCGCTGCGCCCGTTTTAACTCTGAGCCATCTCGCCAATCGTGAAACAGAACCGATCAATCTGATCGGAAAAAGGCTCTAGCTCATGGAAATTTTTGTTCTGTTTTCTCTTGTCCTGTTCCTGCTTTTTGCCGGGGTACCCATTGCCGTGGCGCTGGGGCTGTCGAGCACCCTGGTTATTGCATTCTTTTCCAGCGACTCCCTTTCTTCGGTGGCTCTGCAGCTGTTCTCCTCCTCGCAGAATTATACATTGCTGGCCATTCCGTTTTTCATTCTGGCCTCTTCGTTCATGGCCACCGGGGGTGTGGCGCGCCGGATCATTGACTTTGCCATCGCTTCTGTGGGCCATTTTCAGGGCGGCCTGGCCATGGCCAGCGTACTGGCCTGCATGCTGTTCGCGGCGCTTTCGGGTTCTTCGCCGGCAACCGTGGTTGCCATTGGCTCCATTGCCATCGTTGCCATGCGCAAGGTTGGTTACACCAAGGAGTTTGCCGCCGGTATCATTGCCAATGCAGGCACGCTGGGCATTCTCATTCCCCCTTCAATCGTCATGGTGGTTTATGCGGCGGCAACCGATGTTTCGGTGGGACGGATGTTCCTGGCCGGGGTTATTCCGGGCATCGTTGCCGGGCTCATGCTGATGGGGGCCATCTATATCGTTGCCCGCATCAGGAATCTTCCTTCCGAACCCTTCAAGGGTGTCGGGCATTTCCTGTCCACCGGCAAGCAGGCGGGCTGGGGCCTGTTTCTGATTGTCATCATTCTGGGCGGGATATACGGGGGGGCGTTCACGCCCACCGAAGCGGCGGCTGTGGCGGCGGTTTATGCGGGGATGGTCTCCCTGTTCGTTTATCGCGACATGGGTCCGCTGGCAGGTTACGCCTGGGTGCCTGATAACACCCCCAAACGTATCAGAATCGGGTTTTCGGCCTCGGTATATGCGCTGGCATTTTTCTTTGCCTGGCTGATGCTCGCCTTCTTTTTCATGGCCGAGGGAACAGAGACGCTAAGATTCTGGCTCGGGGTCGGGGGCGCAATTATTGTGCTGTTCGGCTATCCCCTGCTCAAGGGTGTGAAAAATCCGCTGATATTCATTTACGGCCTGCCCCTTTGGGGGGCTAACCTGTGGCTGATGGCGAGGAAATTCTTTCCGGCCATGTTCCACAAA
This sequence comes from Devosia sp., assembly GCA_011322005.1. Lineage (GTDB taxonomy): Bacteria > Pseudomonadota > Alphaproteobacteria > Rhizobiales > Devosiaceae > DROE01. The sequence continues at coordinate 2,789 of DROE01000003.1, read as the reverse complement.
GACACCAAGCGCGTGCTGGTGGACAGTTCGCGCACCACCATCATGCTGATGTTCATTATCGTCAACGCGCTGCTGTTTGCCCATGTGCTGACGTCGGAGCGCATTCCCCAGGCGATAACCGAGTGGATGCTGAGTGCCGGATTCAACTGGTTCACCTTTCTCATCGCCATCAATATATTGCTGCTTATTGGCGGACAGTTCATGGAGCCTTCAGGGTTGTTGCTGATTGTTGCGCCGGTGGTTTTCCCGATTGCAATCGAGCTTGGTATCGACCCCATTCACTTAGGCATAATCATGGTGGTGAATATGGAAATAGGCATGATAACGCCGCCCATCGGCCTTAATCTGTTTGTGACCTCGGGGATAACGGGAATGAGTCTGTTGCAGGTGGTCAGGGCAGCCATGCCCTTTGTGGGCGTGCTTATGCTGTTTCTGGTGCTGGTCACCTATTTGCCGGCCATGTCGACCTGGCTGCCCATCTCGCTGATGGGTCCTGAACTGATAACCCGCTAGAAGTGCTTAACCTCCCTTGGAATATCGGGTCTTAATCAGTACTTCGCTTTCAAGAGTTTTGTGAACCGGGCACATATCGGCGATTTGCAAAAGGCGCTGTCGCTGCGCATCGTCCAACTCGCCTTGGATCGTAATGATGCGTTCGAGCACGTCGATTTTTGTGTTCGAAGATTCGCACCCGTCACAATCGGGCGCGTGTTGCTTGTTGTGGGTAACATCGATGCTTACACTTGCAAGAGCCAGTTTTTTGCGCCGGGCATACATGCGCAGAGTCATCGAAGTGCAGGTGCCAAGGGCTATGGCCAGAAACTGGTAGGGGCTGGGGCCAAGATTAGTGCCGCCAACCTGCTCCGGCTCGTCGGCCAGTAGATGGAAACTGCCCGAGACAGAAACATCCTGTAAAAAACCTGCCGGGTCAGCTTCGCTGACTCTGGTGATGCCTTCGGGCACCTTTTTATCAAAGGTGGGCTGGGGCAGGTCCAGATAGCGCTTGGCCCAGGTGGCGATGGTTTCTGCGGCGTAGGCCGCGTCCTCTTCACTAGTCAGCAGGTGGTCGGCACCATCCAGTGTCACAAAGCTCTTGGGGTGTTTTGCTGCCTTGAAAATAGTGCCGGCATCGTCAATGGAAACTGTTGTGTCGCCGGGCGCGTGCATGACCAGCAAGGCCCGGCGCAACCTGGCCAGAGACGCCGCGAGACTGGCGTTTGAAACATCTTCAACAAAGTCGCTTGAGATGGTGAACCTGCGGCCTGCCAGTTCAACTTCGGCCCTGCCTTTGGCTCTTATTTCTTCCACGCGGTCAGCAAAGTTGTTCAACACATGGGCGGGGTCGGCAGGTGCGCCAATGGTTACAACAGCCCTTGATTGAGGGATGTGTGCGGCGGCGGCAATCACGGCTGCTCCGCCAAGGGAATGACCAATGAGCAAGGAAGGGGCCTGAATTCTTTCCCGCATGAAATCAGCAGCAGCGATCAGGTCATCAACATTGGAGGAAAATCCGGTGTTGGCGAACTCTCCTTCAGAATGGCCAAGGCCGGTAAAATCAAAACGCAGCACAGCGATGCCCAGCCCGGCCAGTGCGCCCGAAATCCGCCGTGCCGCGGCAATATCCTTGGAGCAGGTAAAACAATGGGCAAACAGGGCGCAGGCCCGGGGTTTCCCCACCGGCATATCCAAGCGGCCGGCCAGCACATCGCCATTGTGACCCCCGAACTCGACTTTTTCGACTGACATCAATTGTTGCCTCTTTTACCAAACCCCAAGGCACAGAGCCTTAGGGAATTCATGCCCGGAATGAAATACCTTCACGCAATAATTGATTGCGGGCCGTTGCCGGACACCTTGCACACAATGGAAAACCCGCTGGGCGGTTTTCACAGAAATCGGGGCTGAAACGGCGGACAAAAGATGCTCTAATCCATCTGGAGGTACAGGAGGTCTGGCTTGAGGGACAACAATATCGAACGGTTTGAAGGTACCTATGATTTCGTCATCGTGGGCGCAGGTTCGGCGGGGTGCGTTCTGGCCAACCGGCTTTCACAGAATCCGAAAACCCGCGTGCTTGTGCTTGAAGCGGGGGGCAATGACAACTGGATATGGCTTCATATCCCGGTGGGCTATTTGTTCGCTCTGGGAAATCCGCGTGCGGACTGGATGTTCAAAACAGTCGAGGAGCCGGGTCTGAACGGGCGCTCGCTGGCGTATCCCCGGGGAAAGGTGCTTGGGGGGTGCTCGGCCATCAATGGCATGATCTCCATGCGCGGGCAGGCAGAGGATTATGAGCATTGGCGCCAGCTTGGTCTTTCGGGCTGGGGGTGGCAGGATTGTCTAGAGGTATTCAAACGGCTCGATAACCACTTTATGGGCGAGGACGAATTCCACGGTACGGCTGGGGAATGGCGGGTGGAGGCGCAGCGTTCACACTGGGAAATTCTGGACGCTGTTGGAGATGCGGCGGCACAGATGGGGGTGCCATGGGTCAAGGATTTCAACCGGGGTGACAATGAAGGGGTCAGCTATTTCCACGTTAATCAGCGCCGGGGGCGGCGTGTTTCGGCTGCCCGTGCCTTTCTGCATCCGGTCAGGAACCGGGCAAATCTGAGAGTGGAAACCGGCATTGAGGTAGACAGGTTCCGGGTAAAAGAGGGCCGCGTTAGCGGCGTTGAGTTCAAACAAGGGGGCAAACGGATTTTCGCAGAAGCGAGGGGCGAAACCATTTTGAGCGCCGGCTCCATCGGCTCGGTGCAGATATTGCAGCGCTCGGGCATCGGTCCGGC
>DROE01000002.1 GCA_011322005.1 Devosia sp. | reverse complement strand
TTTCAGAATCGGTCATTGGCTTGTTGCTCACAATAGTTTCTTCAGCGTTTTTTTGGCCGCATGCACATGCCCCGAAACCGTGGCTTCACGGCATTGCATGATTTGGGCGGCCCCGGCGTGGCTCATTTCCTCTCCGTAAACCAGCAGCATGGCATCGCGCTGGCGCTCCGGCAGCCGTCGCACTGCCGCCCACAACTGCCCTGTCAGAGTGCTTTGCTCCTGCTCCGGGGGGGCATGGGTGGCGCTGGTTTCTTCCAGTTCCGTGTTCTGGCGGTTGCGGCGCGCTTTTTGGCGCTGCATGTCGCGGGTGGCATTCAGCACCACCCGATAGAGCCAGGAGGTAAACGCCGCCCGCCCGTCATAGGAGTGGAGGGTGCGCACCAGCTTCACCACCACGTCCTGGGCAATATCCTCGGCGTCCTCGCGCGAGCCGCACCATTTGTAGGCCACCCTGAAAATAAAGTCATAATGCTCACCTATCAGGGTCGCAAAAGCTGCCCGGTCACCGCCCGCCGCCTGTTCGGCCAGCAGGGCAGCCGCAGACGCCCCGGAATATCCGGGCTCATCCACCTCTGACCTGACAGCCTGTCCCGGCATGGGCTTTTGTGTCACCTCGTTGACGTCCGGTTATTTCTAAGACGCATGGGCGCGGCATTTCCTTGGGGTGTGGAGCAACTTAATTTTCCTTTGTCATTGCGAGCACCCTCATCCTGAGCCTTCACAGTGAGCTTGTCGAACTGCGAACCACAAAGGAAGGGTGCGCGGCAATCCAGAAGCCTCTCGGAGTCCTGAGCCGTTGCAGCCCTCTGGATTGCTTTGTCCTTTCTCTCCTCGCAATGACGACAAAAATCCCGATCTGAAATTCAGGCGGCAAAGGCCGAAGGCACCGCCTCGGAAATAAATCCGCCGCCCAGAACCTGGCTCCCCGCTTCATCGTCGCGGTAGAACACGCAGGCCTGCCCGGGCGAAATCCCGTGCTCCCCGGCAATCAGGGTTACAAACACTTCTCCGTCCCGCACCTGCAACACCGCCGACTGGGGCGCCCGTGTCGAGCGCACTTTTGCCTGCACCGCCAGTCCGTTGCCGCCAACGCTGGCCTCAAGGCTTTTTTCCCCCAGCCAGTTGATGTCGCGCAGCTTCACCGTGTGGGTTTTTAAGGCCTCATAGGGGCCGACAACCACTTGGCGGCTTTCCGGGTCCAGCCGCACCACATAAAGCGGCTCCCCCACCGAGACTTTCAGGCCCCGGCGCTGGCCGATGGTATAATTGGCCACCCCCTGGTGATGCCCCAGCTCACGCCCGTCCACATGCATGATTTTTCCCGGCGCCATCGCTTCGGGATGAATTTTGCGGATGACATCGCTGTAGCGCCCTTCAGGCACAAAACATATGTCCTGACTGTCGTCCTTGTCGGCGATGTCCAACCCCATTTTCTCAGCCAGCGCCCGGGTTTCAGACTTGTTCAGGTTGCCCAACGGAAAGCGCAAAAAAGCCAGTTGCTCCGGCGTGGTGGCAAACAGAAAATAACTCTGGTCACGGCTCTCGTCCGCCGGTCTGTGCATCTGATGCACCCCGTTCACCAGCCGCGAGCGCACATAATGGCCCGTTGCCAGCGCCTTGGCACCGAGGTCGCGCGCCACCCCCATCAGGTCGGCGAATTTCACCGTCTGGTTGCAGGTGATGCAGGGAACCGGCGTCTCGCCTCTGGCATAACTTTGCGCAAACGGGTCAATCACCGCTTCCCTGAAGCGCTGTTCATAATCGAGCACATAGTGGGGAATCTTGAGCCTGGCCGCCACCCGCTTGGCGTCGTGAATGTCCTGCCCCGCGCAACAGGCGCCCTTGCGATGCGTGGCCTCGCCATGGTCATAGAGCTGGAGCGTAACCCCGACCACGTCATAGCCCTCGCCCGCCAGCAGACCGGCAACCACCGAACTGTCAACTCCTCCCGACATGGCAACGACAATGCGATTGTCTTCTGGTCGTCCGGGCAGGCCCAGCGAATTGAGTTCTTTGTCTGTCATTTCAGTCTCCACCCGAACGGGTTCAAATTCCCGGGACCGGTCAGAGGGGTTTAGTTGAAAAGCACGGGCGAAACAATCGGGTTTGCTTCTGGCGGCATGGTCCGCCTCCCCGGCCCGGCAAAATCTGCCCCCTTACCGGTCCGTTTGTGCCGCACCAGAGCGTCTTATGACCGTTTGCCTCAAAGTATACTCGCCTAACTATTTGAAATT
>DROE01000001.1 GCA_011322005.1 Devosia sp. | reverse complement strand
CAGCGGGAACGGCACCGCATCACGGGGTTTGCGCTGCATCTGGCGGGTTTTGCGCACCTTTTCGATACGTTTTTCAAGCAGTGCTATGCGTTCACGCAACTGGCGACGATCGGCTTCGATTTGAGTTTCTCCGGGGCCGCCAAGAAATCCAAACCCGCCGCGCTGGCGCTCAAGATGGGTCCATGAACGCACCAGTCGCGAGCGCTGATAGTTCAGGTGTGCAAGTTCCACCTGCAACACGCCCTCACGGGTTGCGGCCCGTTCGCCAAATATCTCCAGAATAAGTGCTGTGCGGTCAAGCACCTTGACCTTGAGGCCGCGTTCAAGATTGCGTTGCTGAATAGGGCTCAGTGCTGCGTCAACAAGCACCAGTTCAATCCCGAGTTCTTCAAATTTTTCCGCAAACGCCTCAACCTGCCCGCCACCAAAATAGGTCGCGGGACGCACTGCGCGCACGGGCACGGTTTCGTGGGCCAGAACGTCAAGGCGTATTGCTCCCGCCAGCGAAGCAAATTCGGACCGGCGGGCGGCAAGATTTTGCGCATTCCCTCCCCTTGTTCGGATGTCGGGGCTTAGAAGCGCGGTGCGGGTTGCTTTTTCACGCCGTTCAATAAAGGTCTGCGGGCCTCGTCGAAACTCAACCCCGGTTTTGTTTTCTCCGCTCAAATTATGTCAATGCCTATTCGTGCTCGCCCTCAGTCTCGCTGTCGGTATCGTCGGCGTCAAACAGCTGAATGGGCGCGCCGGGCATGATGGTTGAAATTGCGTGTTTGTAAACCAGTTGCGACTGGGCGTCGCGGCGCAAAAGCAGGCAGAAATTGTCAAACCAGGTCACCACTCCCTGCAGCTTGACCCCGTTGACCAGAAAAATGGTGAGTGGTACTTTTTGTTTGCGAACATGGTTCAAAAACGTGTCCTGCAAGTTTTGCGATCTCTCGCTTGGCATCAAATTGTCCTCTTTTTCCTATAGCCGTCCCGGCGACCGAATTTGAGTTTCATCAAAATCCAAGGCCGCGACTGCCTAATCCGCGTTTTTTGCTAGATGTGTACCAAATATACCTGGTCCATTATTGCACGATTATATCGAACTGCATACATTAACAGGCGAACGATTACCAGCGGCTACGGCTGAACGCGGCCAGAATGACCAAAAGCTCAATTCGCCCCACCACCCCGGCCACGGACACCCCCACAAGGGTAAGCACCGGCACGCCCGGTGAACCGGTGGTGAAAAGGTTCCCCGACACCAGGTTTCCAACGGTCGCGAAACCTCCGACCGCGAGGCTGAGTGACGCGGTAAAGCCGTGTCCCAGCGCCGCAAAGAAACTTGTCATCAACATGACAAAAATCAACACTGAGAAAAAGGCGCTCCATGTTGCCTTGGCAGCGGCAAAGGAGGCTTTGTCGGCATCCACCGAACCGGGGAGTATCTGGCTTGGGTAGACCAATCGTTTGATTTCGTTTGAAGAATGGTGCAGCATTGAGCGGAGGCGGAATATTTTGATTCCCCCCGCCGTCGAGTACGCACAGCCCCCGACCAACGCCAGTCCGATGAGGAATATCAGCGGGACACTCGCTCCCTGGCGTACATCATGACTTATGCCGGTTGTCGTGAGTACGGAGATGATGTCAAAAGCACGGTTGAACAGGTCGTCTCCCCAAAAACGTCCCAGCGGAAACGTGGCGAGTGAAAGCGCAATTCCCACAAGCACACTGACAAGCCCGGTGACTAGAAAAACACCTGTTTCCCCGTGCCGTTCCAGCGCGCGCCATTCCAGCAGCGTGAGCATTCTCAACCAGATGATGGAACTCGCTCCCGCCATCATGAACGTCATCATGATTATCTCGGCAAGCCGGTTGTTGAATATGGTTCCGCTGGTTTGCCAGGCGATCAAACCGTTTGTTGAGAGTGTATTCAGAGCGCCAAGAACCGCTTGGGCAGGGTCCACCCGGACCATCACCAGAAGCGCGGCACAAACCAGGGTAACCGCGCCGTAAGGGACAAGCACCTCCCAGAAAGTCTGGATCAGGCGCGGATCTGCCCGGCTTGCCCCGTGCAGCACCACCCGCAACTCCTTGTTGGGTGTGCCCCCCACCGCGTAGCGTCCCAGCACGTAAACGGCCAGCATAAGGGTCAGCAATCCACCCAGCCACGCAGTGGCAGCGCGATAGACTGTCATGGCCATGGACATGGATGAAACCGGCGTCAGGCTGGATCCAAGGGTAGTGGCTGCCGAAGAGGCTTCAAAAAAAGCCACAAAGGGCCCTGCTCCTTCGACCAAAATAAAGGCTGGCATTGCGGCAAATACCAGGGAAAGCCACATGACGATCGCACCGACAAAAACATGGGAGCGATTGAGATGTTTCATCTGCTCTGCGGAAACCAGATAGGCAAACGCAGCAAGCACCAGGTAGCTTGCGGACAAAAGAGCAAATGCCTCAAATGCAAGCCAATCCATGGTCATGGCGCCAACCACCATGCCCGAGAGCGTGGCGGTGGAAAAAACCAGCAGCACCAGGGCAACAAGAACGCCTATTCCCCCCAAAATACCCTACTCCGTATGCCCGGTTTCAAAAGAAATCTATGCTTACGCGAAACATCTGCTCTACCTGGCGAACCTGGGCGGCAACTGCGAAAACAATGACAAAATCCCCAGCCTCGATTCTTGTGGATCCTGTGGGCATGATGACCTCCCTGTCACGAACCACCGCACCGATACGCACGCCTTTTCCAAACGCGACCTCCTTGAGGGGCTTGCCGACCAGGGTGGAGGTTTCAAGAGCTTCGGCCTCCAGAAGCTCGGCTGCCCCGTCAAACAGCGAGTAAACGCCTCTGATGCGTCCGCGGCGCACATGGCGAAGGATCTTCGAGACCGTCACCGAGCGCGGGTTGATAAAGGAATCAACCCCAAGCCGGCGGGCAAAGCGGGGATATTGCGCCTGGTTGACCAGCGCGAAATTTGCCTTGCACCCCAACTCGCTGGCCAGCACGCAGGACAAAATGTTTGTTTCGTCATCATTGGTCAGCCCCAGAAACATGTCCGCATCGCCAATGTCCACTTCGCGCAGCAGTTCCTCATGCAACGCATCACCGAACACCACCACCGAATTTTTCATGGCTTCCGCGGCAATCTGGGCGACGCGACGGTTGTTTTCCAGGAGCTTGACCGACGCCCCGGATTCACTGTTTTCAAGCTTGCCGGCCACATAGCGCCCCACATTGCCCGCACCTCCGATGACTATTTTCCTTGGTGGAAGCTCTTCCCGGCCGAAGAGGGCCAGCACCCGCTCCACCTGGTCTCTGGGCACAGCGACAACAGCTTCGTCTCCCGCAACGATCTGCTCACCGGATCCCAGCGCCATCGCCACCCCTTCCCGCCGTACGCCCATGACCGTGGCCTGCAGATTGGGGAAAAGGTCAGTAAGCTGTTTGAGCGGAGTGTTGACCACAGCGCAGTCTTCAAGCACCTCGATAACCAGCACAACAACCTCGTCGTCGTCAAAACTGACAATCTCGCTGGCGCCGGGATAGGCCAGACGCTCAAGGATAAGCTCGCCGATCTCGACTTCCGGAGAAATTATGACATCAATGGGCAGGTGATCACGGGCGAAGAGATTTTGCCACTCGGGGTTGAGATAGGTCTGGGCACGAATGCGGGCAATGCGTATTGGAACCTCAAAAATGGAGTGAGCGACCTGGCATGCGGTCATGTTGACCTCATCCACCTGGGTGACAGCAATCAGCATATCGGCATCCCGCGCGCCGGCCAGTGCCAGCACATCCGGATGCGAGCCGTGCCCTTGCACCGCCCGTGCATCAAGCATATCGCGGACCCGCTGCACCAGGTCGGCGTCGCTGTCGATGATCGTGACTTCTATGCCCTCCGCGGAGAGCTTTTCTGCAATGCCATATCCGACCTGGCCCGCTCCGCTGATAATAACCCGCATTTGACGCCCTTAAAGTTCAGCTCAGCCAGCATCTGGCGCTGGCCTGATGCTGACCCTACCACTTCATTACAACCCGAGCGACTTGATTTTTCGATGCAAAGCGCTTCGTTCCATACCTACAAACTGCGCGGTTTTGGAAACATTTCCCCCAAATCGTTCAATTTGCGCCAGCAGATACTGCCGCTCAAACACTTCACGGGCTTCCCGCAAAGGCAGACTCATGAGATGCTCGGAATCATTCTGCGCTTGCATTGTGGGCAGAACTTCTCCGATATCGGGAGGCAACATGGCTGCGGTTATGACACCATCCTTGGCCGGTTTATCCTTTGTCAGTATGAGAATGCGCTCGACAGCGTTGCGCAACTGACGTGCATTCCCCGGCCAATCCTGAGCCTGAAGCACCGCAAGAGCGTCTTCGCCGATCGTTACAGGCTGCAAGGCGTGCATCCGGCAGACCTGGTCCACAAACATCTCAATCAATGCCGGCACATCCTCGCGCCGCTCCTTGAGACAGGCAACCCGGATCGGAACAACGGCCAGTCGATGATAGAGGTCGGAGCGGAATTTTCCCTGTTCAATCTGCTCGGGGATATTCCGGGTGCTTGAAGATATGATGCGCACATCCACTGGCACGGCGCTGGTGCCGCCGATTCTCAAAAAACGGTTTTCAACCAGAGTGCGCAGCAGCATCCCCTGGGTGTCCGCGGGCAAAGCAGAAACCTCGGCCAGATAAAGCGTCCCGGAATGGGCCTTCTCAATTGCCCCGGGCTCTGTGCGCACAACGCCGTCCGGGCCCAGGGTCTCCCGGCCGAACAAAGCTGTGTTCGTATCCTGGGGCGCATAAAAGGATGCGTTGAACTGCACAAAAGGTGCGCTCGCCCTGAGGCTTGAATTGTGTATCAAGCGTGCATAGAGCCCTTTGCCCGTTCCCGATCCCCCGGAGATAAATATACGGGAATTTGTCGGTCCCGACTTTTCAATGGTGGTTCGGGCCTGTTGCACGTCCGCTGAAACCCCTGCGAGTTCTGAGGTGTTCACCGAGGACTTGACTTCAAGCTCCGCAACCTTGTTCTGTAGCTGACTGCGTTCCATTGCCCGTTGGGTAATCAGAAGCAGGCGGTCCATCTTGAAGGGCTTTTCAATATAGTCGTATGCCCCCCGTTGAATGGCGGAGACGGCTGTTTCCACATTGCCATGACCGGATATCATTACCACCGGCATGCTCTGATGCTGGGTCTGGAACTCATCCAGAAGCTGCAGCCCGTCAAGTCGGGAACCCTGCATCCAGATGTCCAGAAACACCAGGTTGGGGCGACGCACCGCAATCTCGGCCAATGCCGAATCCGCATCATGGGCGGTACGTGTCTCGAACCCCTCGTCCTCCAGAATACCGGCGATGAGATCCCGTATGTCAGCTTCATCATCAATGATCAGAATATCACGGGCCATCAGTCTTTTACCAACGTTTCTGCGTGTGTTGCTTCGGGTGTGGATGATTCTGCGTCCAGAGTCCCCGATTTGTTTTTCCTGCTGGTTTCAGTGCGCGCCGGGACCTGATCCAAATCATCCAGGCTGGAAGGGTCAAGTTCCCCGGCCTGACGGAGAAGGGAGAAGCGGAAGCAGGCTCCAACCCGCCCCTCGGCGTCCGGTTCTGCATCCAGCAGTTCCACGGTGCCCCCATGCTGTTCAACGATTTTTGCAACGATTGCGAGCCCCAGTCCCGTGCCCTTTTCTCGTGTTGTCATGTAGGGCTCGAGCAGGCTCTGGCGGTTTTCCTGAGGCCAGCCCTTGCCATTGTCGCACACGCTTACCCTTATACGGGTGTCCAGTACCTCGGTTGAGACTATCACATGAGGATTACGGATATGCTCCAGACCATCCGTTTCAAGCGCTTCCACTGCGTTCTTGATGAGGTTGGTCAGCAATTGGGAGATGAGGCGCTTGTCAAAATATGCCAGCATCTCGCCCTCTGGTACATCCGCGGTGATTTCAACCTGGGGCAGTCGCACGCTTTCAAGAAACACAGCCTGACGGATAATATCGGCCAGATCGCCTTTCTCCAACACCGCACTGGGCATGCGCGCAAAGGACGAGAACTCATCCACCATGCGGCCAATGTCGCTTACCTGACGGATGATGGTGTTGGTGCATTTGTCGAACACCTCAAAGTCGCCCTCCAGTTTCTTGGCATAGCGCTTGCGTAATCTTTCCGCCGAGAGCTGGATTGGCGTTAAGGGGTTTTTGATTTCATGGGCGATCCGCTGGGCGACATCCGCCCAGGCGCTTGTACGCTGGGCACTGACCAGGTTGGAAATATCGTCCAGCGTCACCACAAACCCCTTGGATTCCGTCATTGTGCCTTCGCGGGTCAGTTGCACTTGGTAGGTGCGCAGGTCTGCTTCGGGACCAAGTTGAATCTGATCACGGATTTGCCCGCGCCTTGATGAGCGCGCTCTCTTGATTATCGGCGCCAACTGGGGCACCACGGTGGCGATCTCTTCTCCCATAAGTGCAATTTCATCGCGCCCGAACATTTCGCAGGAGCGCAAGTTGACCAGAGTGATCACGCCATCCGGATCCAAACCCACCACGCCTGCGGACACCCCCTCGACCACCGCTTCGGTGAACAGGCGGCGCTTTTCATTTGTTTCGTTGGCGTCCAGCAGCGCCTGGCGTTGTTCTCTGAGTTGTACGATCATGCGATTAAAGCGTTCGGAGAGATCATAAAGGTCCCCGCTACGGTCAACCACAGGAACCTGGACATCCAGGTGCCCCCGCGAAACCCGGCTCGAAGCAATCATCAGGTTGCGTATGGGGTCAACAAACCGGCCGGCCAGCGCCATGCCGATCCACAGAGCGGCAAGCAGCAATACCAGAGCCAGGCCCAGGTACATCAGCCCGAATGTAAGCTGAAAAACAACCCGGTTGGAGGCGTAGACCCGATAT